>NZ_JAJEQN010000020.1:0-65756 GCF_020687335.1 Anthropogastromicrobium aceti | reverse complement strand
TTGATTTATTTTTTATGCCGCATTCATCCCCGCCCGACTATGTCGGACGAGGTTTTCTGCGGAGAACTGGATAAAAATCCCTCCTCTCGTTGTCCTTACGTGTCTTTAGATGCGCTTTGTAATTCCTACAGAGTTAGACGCTGCTTATAATTGTTATTATATATTTTTCTGGCAAACAGTTAAAGTGGAAATTTTAAAAAAGAGACCCCTGCAAAGCTTTTACAGCCCTGCAGAGGTCTCTATATTTTAAATCTTGTATTGCTAGTTGCTTACGCTCTCAGCTCGACGCCGTACTCCTCGTTTAACTTTGCACAGATCTTGTCAACGAACTTCTGAACGCGTGCATCGTCAAATGCCTCATCCTTTGGAACGAATGTGATAGAGAATGCCATACTCTTCTTTCCTTCCGGAATCTGGCCTCCCTCGTAGATATCAAACAGCTTGATTTCCTTTACATACTTATTTTCCTTGCGGATGCAGTCCTCGATCTGGCCACATGTGATTGCCTTATCCATTACAAATGCAAGGTCACGCTTCTCCTCTGCAAACTTTGGCAGCGGAATGAAGGTTCTCTTCTTATCATACCACTTGGACAGAATCTCCAGATCAAGCTCCATAACATATGCGCTTGCACGCATGCTTAACTTGTCCTGAATATCGTACGCAACCTTACCGAAATAACCAATTTCTTCGCCCTCACATAATACCTTTACTGCCTGATACGGATGCAGGAAGGATTTCTGAATTGGCTCATAAGTAAATGCAACATCTAAGCTGTCTGCGATTCCGTTTGCAATGCCCTTCATTGTGTAGAAGGATTCCTTTGCACCGAAGGTACCAACACAAAGTGTTTTTCTCTCATCCGGATACTCGGTAAGCGGCAGATTTTTCGGAATAAAGATATTTGCAACCTCAAAAAGTCTTCCGTCGAGAATACCCTGCTTTTCATTTCTTGAAATAGCATTGAGCATTGATGCAGCAAGTGTAGTACGCATTAATGACAGATCGATATTGATTGGATTCATGATCTGAATTGCGAAACGCTCCTTTGCATCAGCCGGGAACTTCAAAAGATCCAAATCAGACGGGGAGAAGAATGAGTAATGCATACACTCATATGCACCCATAGTACAAAGAGTACGCTTTAATGCAAGCTCGCCCTTCTGCTCTTTGTTATATCCGCCTGCTGTTACCTGTGCAGATGGCATAAATGTTGACTTAATATGGTCATAACCATACATACGAATTACTTCCTCTGCCACATCCGGATAACGCTCTACATCATTCTCACCCTCTGGCAGCATATCCTCACGGTAAGCTGGTACCTGAAGAGTCAGTACGTCACCTTCAACTGTCGGATTGAAGTTTAAATTCTTCATCAGACGTACAATCTCCTCTGCCGGAACCTCAATTCCAAGAACGCTGTTTACCTTATGGATGCTTACCTGCATCGGCTGAGGCTCAATGCTGTTTCCAACATTAACATCTACATGAGTAGAAGAAACCTTTCCGCAGCCAAGCTCCTCGATTAAATGAAGTGCACGCTTCATACCAAGAACAGTTGAGTATTCATCCACGCCCTTCTCAAATCTTGAACTTGAATCAGAAGACTTTCCAAGTGCTCTTGCAGTCTTTCTAACATTATCTCTTGCAAACTTAGCAGCCTCAAACATAACACTTTCTGTTGTGTCACGAATCTCAGAATTTAATCCGCCCATAACACCTGCTAATGCAACTGGCTTTACGCCGTCGCAGATAACAAGATTAGCTGGTGACATTGTGTACTCCTGCTCATCAAGTGTAACAATCTTCTCACCCTCATGTGCTCTTCTTACGCAAATCTCGTTGCCCTCAAGGTAAGAGCAGTCAAATGCATGCATTGGCTGTCCAATCTCTTTTAATACATAGTTTGTGATATCTACGATGTTACTGATTGATCCAATACCAACAAGTGCAAGACGACGCTTCATCCATGCCGGAGACTCACCCATCTTTACATCATATACATAGTGTGCACTGTAACGCGGGCAAAGATCTGGTGCCTCAACACTTACCTTAAAGCCGTCCTTCTTTACCTCGGTCTCTGTATAATCGGTTGACGGCATCTTTAATGGCTTCTCAAGCATTGCAGAAACCTCTCTTGCAATTCCTAAGATGCTCTGGCAGTCCGGTCTGTTTGCAGTTAATGAGATGTCAAACATCCAGTCATCAAGACCTGTGATAGCCTTTACATCTGCACCAGGCTGTGCATCAGCCGGCATCTCTAACAAACCATTATAGCCTGCACCCGGATACAGATCCTCTGTTAAGCCAAGCTCTGTTCCAGAGCAAAGCATACCGTATGACTCAAAACCGCGAAGCTTACCCTTTTTAATTGTCATCACGCCTTCGATTGTCTTATGATCCTTTGCTGTTGCATAAACAGTTGCACCAACAAGTGCTACTGGATACTTGCCGCCTGCCTGTACATTGTCAGCGCCGCAGCAAATCTGCATAGTGCCATACTCACCTGCATTAACCTGACACACATGAAGATGTGTCTCTGGAATCGGCTCGCAAGTCTCAACAAGACCAACTACAATCTTATCGATGTCATGACCAACCTGATACAGCTCCTCTACCTCAAATCCGCCGTCAAACAGCTTTTTTTCAAGCTCCTGCGGTGTTACATCAATATCTACATATTCTTTAAGCCAACTTAATGGTACTAACATATTCGTTTCCGTCCTTTCTTATTTCTCGTTAATCTGTTTCAGGACACGCAGATCCGATCCAAACAGCATCTTGATGTTGTTGATACCATACTTAAGCATTGCAGTACGCTCAAGACCGATACCAAACGCAAAACCGCTGTATTCTTCGGAATCGATGCCACAGTTTTCAAGGACTTTCTTATTTACTACGCCAGCACCAAGAATTTCGATCCAGCCAGTTCCCTTACACAAATTACAGCCCTTGCCGCCGCACTCAAAGCAGCTGCAGTCAACCTCTACAGACGGCTCTGTGAATGGGAAGTAAGACGGACGAAGACGGGTCACAGTTCCCTCTCCGTAAATTTTCTGTACAAACAGATCAAGCATACCCTTTAAATCAGACAGGGTAATTCCCTTATCAACAACAAGTCCCTCCATCTGATGGAACATTGGAGAATGAGTCGCATCATCATCAGAACGGAATACTCTTCCTGGAGATAAAATCTTGATCGGCGGCTTCTTGCTCTCCATAACATGAATCTGACCTGATGAGGTCTGTGTGCGAAGCAAGAACTCTGGTGACAGATAGAAAGTATCCTGCATATCTCTTGCCGGATGATCCTTCGGTGTGTTCAGTGCCGTAAAGTTATAGTAATCATTTTCGATCTCTGCGCCCTCATAGATCTCAAAGCCCATGCCTGCAAAGATATCGATTAACTGGTTGCGAACAAGTGTAATCGGATGAAGATTTCCAATGCCAGTCTCATCTGCCGGAAGTGTCAGGTCGATTTTTTCAGACTCATAGCGGCGCTGTAACTCTAACTGCTTCATTTTTTCTTCCATCTTGGAGAAACGATCAATCGCCCACTCCTTTAACTCGTTTACTGACTTTCCGTATCCTGCACGCTCTTCTGGTGCAAGATTTCTCATTTCCTTCATCAGCTCGCTGATCTTACTCTTTTTTCCTTCCAGATAAGAGCTTCTGAACTCATACAGTTCCTTAGAATTGGACAATCCTTCCAGTCCGGTCTCAATCTTCTCCTTCAGAGCAGCAAGATTGTCGGACAGCTTGTGTGTTTCCTGCATATAACCTTTCCTCTGCTTTCTTAAATGTTGCTTTTTCTATGGGACGAGCAATAAAAAAAGTCCCATAGAGGCTTTAAAAAAAACCTTTATGGGACGAATAAATCCGCGGTACCACCCATGTTCGGATTATAAAAATTATTACAATCCGCACTTGATCTGCCATAATGCAGCAGCTGCATCCACTTAGCTTTTGTCATAAACAAAATTTTCGTGGAAGACTCCAATGCTGAAATTCATCTGTAGGCGGATGGCAGCACTCTCAGCAGGTTATGCGGCCTCTCTGGAAAACCGAATGGTACAGACTACTTACACATTTTCTCAGTCATCGTTTATTATAGCAGTTTTCAAAGAGAAGTCAACCCCCCCCGACCTGCCTTGATGTTTTTCACCTCTGTGCATGGTTAATTTTCTTATCTTCATACATGCGTTTATCTGCAAGCTTTTGAATATCTGCTGCACAGTCGGCATCATCTGGATAGACAGCACTTCCGCAGCTAATTCCTATCTTGATCGTATAACCATCAAATTCATATGGTTCTCCAATCAGTTTTTTTATGCGCTCAATTCTCTTTTCACAAATCTGTGCATCCAGATTTCCATTTAAGATAAGCATAAATTCGTCACCGCCAATGCGAAAGGCATAATCATTGCTTCTGATACATTTAAGCAGTCTTTTTGCCACTTCTTTTAAAACCTTATCGCCCATCTCATGGCCATATGTATCATTCACAGGCTTAAAAAGATCAAGATCCATATAAAACAGAGCATACGGTTTTTTATTTTCATCTCTTATTTCCATCATTTTTTCAAAATAACGTTTATTAAAAAGTCCCGTCAGTGCATCTGTATTAGCAAGGTTTTCAAGCTCATGCTGCTGTCCCATATCCTGTGAAACAATCATGATTTTTGTAAGCGTATCCCCTTCCCACTCAACCGGAATCACACTCATAATAAAGAATCTGCTTTTATCTCTAGCGCAGTACTCCAGACAATAAGAATCCTTCTGTCCCTTTATCAGCTGCCGCACATGCTCGGCAGAAAGCATATTCGTAAACTTTGCATTTTCTCCATCTGTCAATATCGTATATTGATCAGAAATCCCATTAATAAATTGGTCATAGGATCCTTTTTTCGGATAAAGATATTCACCCCGCTTGTCTTCATATTCATATCTGTTATTTTTCAAGTCGCAAATTGCAAAACAGTCAACAATCTGCGAAATTCCCCAAAACAGCTGATCGGAAAATTCCTTTTTCTTTTCCGCTTTGATGCGCTCGTCTGCTTCTTTTTGGAGCTGAGCCTTTGCACGCTGCTTCATTAAAATGACAACTCCAATCACTATACATGTTGCCATCATACACAACAAAACGATAGTCGTTCCCTGAACCATTCTCATACCAGAGTCAACAACACTCTTTTCCACAATACCTACAATTGACCAGTCGTCAACTCCTACTGGCTGATAGACAAGATAATACTCTGATTTTTGATATTTAAATGAAACACTTCCTTTGCCCTTTGTTGGCACAGTTTTCTTCATGCGCTCCAGATAATCTTCATTATAAGACTGTGTTTTATCCTGAATAAAATCAAAAATATTGTCAAAGTCATCTGTGATCTGCGTCTCTGGTTCAAGCGACATAAGCACTGTTCCATCAGAATCAACTATGTAACAATCACTTTTATTATTGTATACACCACCTCCAATCAGCTTTTCTACAACACTGTTATCATATGAAACTGCAAACGCCGTATATGTCACGTTATTTAACTCAATGGGATCTGAAGGAACTGCAAACACGATTTTAGTTTCTCCATCGCTTGCAACATAGCTTGACACAATAGGACCCTTTTTTTCATAAAGCGCTTTAAAAGCATCCTTCACGTGCTCTGCCGTTCCTCTTCGTCCATCAATAGTCCAGAACTCACAATCTTCATTAAAAACATAAAAATCGCTGTACTGCCAATTTTTACGTTCATTTACAAAATTACCCCATCCATCTTCTGCATTTTGTTCTTTTTTATCCTGTTCTTCTGCACGATAATTCAAATAATTGCACCAGTCCTCAAGTGCATTCCAATTGCGCTGCGCAAACATCATAAAGGTCTTATCAAGCTGTTCATATGTAGCAAGCAGTCCCTGCGTACTTTCCTGATAAAATTTCTGACCAATATAATTATCGTAACGTTCAATACTAACAAATATAATTGCAAGCAATGCAGCTGATATCAAAAAATACTTCCACTTCTTTCTCATCATCTTCTTGCCTCCTCTCATGTATCCTTACTTCTAAGAGCACTTGCACAAGTAATTTCACCCTTCTACAAGTTTCCTTTTTTTTCATTATACTATGTTTTTTTTGATTGAAAATAACATTTTTTGCTGAAAGTGATTTTTCTCATGTTCCCTTTTTTTAAACTGCGTGCTATACTAATGGAAATCTAAATTTCGATTGATGGGGGATTTCATCCAATGCATAATACTACAAAAAGAGGTCAGCTAAAAAAGCTGGTACTTGCTCTTGGACTATCTGGCACGTTCTTTTTAAACGCATGTACTTCAAATGCACCTTCTAATCAAACTATCGTTACATCTACAGATGACTATGAAGCGAACTTGGCTGCCAATGAATCCGAGAGCTTTTATGAAACAGAATCTGAGACTTTTGACAGAGAAACACTTTACCGAACTGATGATGACAACAAGCCTGCTGAGGGCTGGATTACAAATGCTGACGGCACTATGGGCTACTGCCAGAATGGCTATCTTTTGACTGGATATCAAATGATTGATGATTCACGCTATCTTTTTTCTGATGACGGCATAATGCAAACAGGCCGCTACACAGATGAAAATGGTGATACATATTGTTTTACTGATGATGGCCGCCAATATTTTTGCTCTACTGTAAAATGCGATGATGGCTATTATTACTATTTCGGTGAAGATGGAAAAGCTGTGACAGGGAATTTTACTTTTCCTGACGGCGCTACTGGTATGACAGATGAAAATGGACATGTATATGTAGGCTGCCACCGTATCGGTGATCTCGTCTACGATTTTACCTCACAGGGAAAGCTTAGGCACACTGTTGACGCCACAAAGCCAATGGTTGCGCTGACGTATGATGATGGTCCTTCCACGCAAAATACACAGATCATTCTTGATACGCTTACAGCAAATGGTGCCTATGCTACATTCTTTGTCCTTGGCAGGAATGTAGAACGCTGCGCGGATATTATTCAAAATATTGAAAATTCAGGTTCTGAAATTGGAAATCATACCTACAATCATTATAAAATTACAAATATGGATGCACAGGTAACAGATCAGGAAATCAGCAGTACAAGCTCCTATGTGCAGATGATTACAGGAAACCGCCCATGCATCATGAGACCGCCGACAGGCGCAACTGATGATGTTTCATGTGCCAATGTAGCAGCTGTTGATGACGGTTATCCGCTTATCATGTGGTGCGTGGACACAATTGACTGGCAGCATCATGATGTGGCAACCACATGCGATACGATAAGAAGCAAGGTAAAAGACGGCGCCATTGTGCTTATGCACGATATGGAAGCATCCTCTGCGCAGGCATCCCAAATTATCATCCCAGAACTGATTGCTGCCGGCTATGAGCTCGTTACAGTCAGTGAAATGGCGGCTGCAAGAGGCGGCATGGTACCAGGTCAGGTTTACAACTATTTTGATCCAGCGCTTGGGCAGACACAAGAGGCTGCTGAGATTCAGCCAGAGACAAATACGTCAGCTGAAACACAAGTGCAGCAGGATGAGACTGAAACTTTGGCTCAGACACAGCCACAGGACTCTCAAAGCACTCAGTCTTCTGAATCCATACCAGATATTACATCAGAATCTGCTGCTTTGGAAAACTCAGACACTACTACCCCTGCAAGCAGTTCCTCTGATGACAGCCTCTCGATTATTTTTCCGTGGGCGAAGTAAAATAGGCGGCCAATGGCCGCCTTATTTTTATCAATTTAGTGGTGTATTAAGGCGAAACTCCCTGCTTTGTTTGCAGTGAATATCATCAATCTCACAATACACAATTGCTGCCTTGTCAGTCGGACCTTCTACCAAAATCTTTCCATCCGGGGAAATCACCATACTTGGGCGTCTGAGATCTTCAATTGGCATCCAATACGGAACTGCCATTGCTGCCGCTACAAAAATACCATTTTCATAGGCTCTTGCCGGACCATAAATCCACTCCCATCCCCATGTCGGACACACAATTAGATCAGTGCCCATCTTTGCAAGATTTCTTGCCGTCTCAGGAAACTGCATATCCCAGCAGACAGCATTTCCAACATGACCAAATTCTGTATCAATGGTGTGAAGCGTCTGCCCCGGTGTAAAAATTTCAGATTCATCTCCTGCCAGATGAATCTTATGATACACGTCTTTTATGCGTCCATCTCTGCCCCAGAAAACAGTACTATTATAGAGTTTTCCGTTTTCCTTTCGCGCCAGTCCGGCAAGAATCATTACACCATACCGGGATGCAATTGCTGCAAATCGAGTCTCCTCATTTGTTGTCACGTCATAATCGAATTTATTATTTTTCTCATTTGATGTCTCTTCCTGCGCCTGACCCATCTCCTGATACAAATCAGCATATGGCACTTTTATTTTTGAAAAATGACCACTGTAATTTACTACTTCTGTTGTCGCAATCAGGTTAGCTCCCTCTTTTGCCGCTTCTTCTGCCATGCGAAATACTTCTTCCATGTATTCATGTCGCAGCTGCAATACCTCTTCTGTATCAAAAGTCCGTGTCCCCGGAAAATTGTAAAGTTCATTTTGCTTTGTTTGAATCAATGCGATTTTCATGTTCTGCCACCTTTCTGTTTTTATAGTTTTTATTTGTTTTATCACAGATATTGTAAGTTTTACAGTTTGTTTTTTACAGATTCATACTTTCATCAACTTTTTGTCTTGTTTTTCTCTCTACTTTCTTTATACTAGAAAACAAAGTAAGTGAACTATAAATGGGAATGCGAACCAAAAACAAGAAACGAAGACAATCCCAAACAAAACTAGAAATAAAGCAAAGTCCAAATACCAAATAGAAAGGAACGATTTCACTATGAAAAACCTATTTAACATTTTTAATCCAGATAATAAGATTGCAAATTTTCTGACAAAAATCATGTATCTGGCATGGCTCAATTTCTTGTGGCTGATCTGTAGTCTCCCCATCGTAACGATTGGTGCTTCCACAACTGCAGTTTACTACACTGCTATGCGCATGGCACGAGATGACGAAGGTTATATTGCAAGAGATTTCTTTCACTCATTTAAAGAAAACTTCTTGCAGGCGACTGGTGTATGGCTGATCGTGCTTGCCTTCTTTGGCATGATCTGTTTTAACTGGTGGACTCTTTCTGGCAGCCCAAATGATCTGCTTCGCATTGCTTCACACCTGTTTTTAAGCCTATTTGTGATTTTTGCGCTGATCTCTATTTATTTCTTTCCGCTATTGTCCCAGTTCGATATGCGAATCATGGAACTGCTTCGCTGCAGCCTTTTTATATCACTCAAAAATATTCACTGGAGCATCTGCCTTGTTATTCTTTTATTTGGCGGCAGCGCTTTGATGGTATTAAAGTTTTATCCACTTGTTATATTCGGATTTCCGTTAATTGCATTTTTACAGTCTTATATTTTTAACAGAATTTTCCGCCAGTATCTTCCTGACCATGAGTTTACGCCGGGCAGCGTAGCTGTAATGAATGATACAAAATGAGAAATGACAATTAACTTAAAACACCACTAGAAAAAATGTCATCAAACAAAAAAAGATCTCTGGATTCCTATCTCAATCTTGATTTTGGGGAATTCAGAGATCTTTTTGTAATATATTACATGTCTATTTTATTACCACATGAAGTAATCATTTCCTCTAAGCTTTAATACAGCCTCGATGAAATAGAAATCTGCATACACCATTGTAAAATGGTGATCTGGACTATGATAAGCGCCCGTGCAGTTTAATACGATTGAATCACAATCTGTTCCCCAGTTTGCTCTTGTCTGATCAATTGCCTTTAAGATTTTAACTGCCGCTCTTATGTACATATCTTTTTCTAATTCCGGCACATGCTTTGCAAGCTCAATCAGTCCGTTTGCAATGACGCATGCTCCGCTGGAATCCTCCCATGCCGGCTCCTTCGGCTGTCTGAAATCAACTGGAATGATGCCATTGTCCGGAATATTTGCCATAATATAGTGCGCAATACGCTTTGCGGTGTCAAGATATTCCTGCTTACCAGTATGAATATAGCTAATCATAAATCCATATACCGCCCAGCCTTGACCACGTGTCCACGCTGATCCCTCGCAGTACCCCTGACCACCGTAAGCTCGAACAAATTCGCCAGTCTCTGGATTAAACTCTATGATGTGATTTACGGATCCATCTGGGCGTACAAAATATTTCTGTGCCGTATCGGCATGGAGCATTGCAATCTGACGAAAACGAGAATCTCCAGTCTCCTCAGATGCCCAGTAAAGGAGAGATAAATTAAGCATACAGTCAATAATTGCCCAGCCTCTTGTATCGTCATCTGATCCCGGAATATCATTCCATGCACGAATGTACTGACCAACTGGATTAAAACGTCCTGCTAAAAGATTTGCTGCATGAAGCGCACGCTTTCTTGACTCTTTGTTGTGTGTCAGATCATAATCTGCTGCCGCAGTTGGTCTCCACATAAAACCAACATCATGATGTAAGCCGTAATAACCATCAAAGCAAGTATCCATCTTTTCCTCGGAGATTCGCGCAATTTCAGCGTAGCGCTCGCGTCCGGAAGCCTGATACATCATCCACAAAATACCGCCCCAGAAACCATTCGTCCACCAGTTTAGGCCATCATCTGCTCTCCACTCTTTTGACAGATCACTTCGATCATCATGTGTTCCATTGATTGTCAGATATGGGATCTTATCCTTTGACTTTTCGCTGACCCACTGCATTTTTGTTTCAATCTTTTCATAGACCTGATCAATCCACTGCTGCACCTGTGGTTCTAAGGCTCCTACCCCCTGTGCATTTTGTACATGCTTTCCTGTAACTTGTGTTGTCTGTGTCATGTTCCAATCCTCTCTTTCTTTTCATTTCTTTATTGTTCTTTCTTGTCTTGCCTTTGTTATTTTTTCTTTTGACTAACATTTGAGCAAACTAATTTGCTTCATATGGCGCAATCGTGATGGCAACTCCATCCTCTGCCTTTGCCTTTATGCGAAGATACAAAAGATCGGTGTGATCATTTGCTCCCGGTGCCATCGGTGTTGCGCGTCCTGACTCGATCACAACAGACTCTGTATTTGAGTGAATTGTAATCTTAATTTTCACACCATAATATCCGTCTGCCAAAATTTCATTTTCATTTTGTACTGCTGATTTTGCCAGAATCGGAAGATTAAACAAAACATTGTCTGAAAAATCCGTAACGGTATCCTGTACTGTAACTGTCTCTGCACTATGGTCAATCGTGATATTGCGATGCTGCACACCGCACCCCTTTTGATTTTTAATTTCCATAGAGATGCTTTCGCAGCTATCATTTTTATCATCAAGGCAAAGCTGTGTTACTTTGCTGCAATCTGGGCCGTCATTCCATCCGCGCTCAAGGCTGTATGTACCTGCGCTCAGATTTATAAAGCCTGATGTCTTTTTAATCGGTCCATGTGGTGGTGCCTCAAACTGCATAACAGCATGTGAATAGGAGCAGATATGCCATGGTGTGCTTGCCTCAAAATAACCTTCAATTCCAGAATCCATTATAACTGGAATACAATGATAATAATAAATGAATGCGCCCTGATCCTTATGGCCATGTCCAATCCTTTTCTGGCTTGACATCACAGCCAGATAATTCTCCTGCGACGTGCCAAAATGATCACGGAATACATAGATTCCCGAATTTGGAAATGCTGCACAGGAGGTAAGTTCAAGACTGGCTGGTGTATTTGCCTCACCCTGCAGCGTAGACGAATACATCAGATTCTCTAATGTTACCGATTCACCCCAAAAACCCTTCACTGGCTTATTTGCACGACACCATGTCGCGTACATTTTCTGAGCGGTGTCACGATCATACTGTGCCACCTGATCACAGTACAAACCATATAACGCAAACTCGGTTCCATTTCCAAGCTTATGATCGCCAAACGGCGGTGTGGCAATGCTGTCATTAAAATATGCATATGGCGGTGTCTGTGTGTACAGTGGATAACGAAACATATCAATAAGTCCCGGCATATTAGCATTCCTTGAGATAAACCAATTTTCTCCAGACTCACGCTCCCACAGTCTTGCATACAATGAAAAATGCTCCAGCGAAGCAAAATGGTAACGAGGTGATTCCGGCCATGAGCCATCTGCATTTAATTTATAATCTAACTGCGCCCTAAGCACTGCCTCGGAATTATACATCCAAAGCTTTCGATTTGGAAAATCAGGAATTGCCATCATAATGGCTGCGCTTCCGATGTGCATATCGGTCTGCCAGTTGCTGCTTCCACGCTGTGCCCGCTCCTTTGTCAGAAGTGTACGGTCACGAAGATCTGCCAGATAACGCAGCATATAGGAAACAAGACCATAAAAACGATCCTTTTCTTCCTTATTCCATACTCCACTGTCACGAATCATCGAATATGCTACAGCTATTGTAAATAGGATTCTTCCTCCCTGCACTCCGCCGTAAGCATCGCTTCCCTCCGGACGCTCGTTGTAACGCAGCCAGTAATGCGCACCCTGACAGAAATCATCTAAGAAATGAAGCATCTCAATCTTTGACTTTTCTGCATATGACGTATCTTTTGTATACCAGTAACAAATTGCATCACACTGAGTGTACAGATTGTATTTTTTCACATAAAGCCATGACTTGCGATTAAAGTTTTCCTCGCGTGTGCCAAGCTTATTTCCCTCTTTGTCAAAGAATGTCAGCTCAATCTGCATACCCTTTTTTAACTTTCCATCCTGCTTTGCATCAAACATTACCGTGTAAATCGCGTCGTCTCGCAGCAAAATCTCTTTGTCATATGTCCACACGGCCTCGTGATCGGATGTTTTATTGCACAGTGTTACTTTGCAAACTGCTGTCTCACGTTCATTCACTTCCAAACTATTTGCTGTCTCAATATCAAGATAGATATTCTCTCCCTCTGAAGCCTTTAAGCCAATATTCCAAACCTGAATGTTACCAAGGCCATCGCGCTCATTGTCCTCGCGAGGCAGTCGAAGTGCAAACGATGCTGACACGGTTCCCTTTGGAACTGCAAAACTTGGGCGATTGCCTGCGCTTGTCTCAATGACAAATTCGCGGTTTAACTGCTCATAATTATCACTTGTGGCAAAGAGTGCGCTGTACGCTGATTTTCTTTGTTCAAGAGACGCGCTGTCAGCAAGCGCTTTTATCTGCTCGTACTGACCCTTCGTGAGAGGATCGGACTCGATTTTATGGCGAATTTCCTCCATCTGAGCTGCACTAAGAAGAAGGTTTCCGCCAGATTCTAAACCAATTTTGCTGCGAAGCACGCGTGAGGTGCGAAGGTCCCACAATGCATTCAGGCAAGCTGCCAGAGCCTTCGCAATTGCGGTTGTATCATTTGGATTTGCGGTTATATCATCCATATTGACACTGTTATCAGCAATATTTTTCTCGTTTTCTTCTCTGATTTTTGTCAGTTGATTTAATGCCTGTAAAAGCGCCTCTCCCGCTGATTTGCTATACTGGCCGATTGAATCTCCATAGGTGACATTAGACAGAAATTCACGGCATATTTTTTCATAATATTCGCAAGTCTCTGCCATAGACAGCTCAAACTTTCCAGACTGATTCACATAACTGTTTTCATCAATCTCAGAAGCAACAAGCGACTTTCGCAAATCCTGCGTTTGAAACCATGCCAGCGCATCCTCTAATCCATATGTACTGTAAACCTTTCCCGGCTCAAACCAGACGGATGCCATCGTATAACGCTTCTTTGCAAACTGGCAAGCATCCTCTTTGTTCCAATGCCAATTGCCAAACTCGCGTTTCGTTGTGAACGGTAATACTCCACTTTCGTCATTTTTGTCATTTTCATCTTGAGCTACTGCTGCCTCTGCCTGCTGTATCATATCCTCCAATGCAAGCTGCGCAACGTGCGTTGTATAAGGACACAAGTCCGTAAGACACGCTTTCGCCTTGCTGATCAGCTGCCTCAACTCATTTTCTATCATCTTTCGATCTGCCTCCTCACTTGTCTCTGACCTCGATTGTTCCGCTCACATGACTGCACTCCTCAATAAGAAATGGCACACGCTCATCCTCATTTTCACAATCGCATACCACGTGATCCAACGTCAGTCCATCCACTCTTCGGATATCCACAAATGCACACCGGCTCCAGTCTGGCCAATAATTCTCAGTCTGTTCTGGATACTCAGTTGGAATCTCCGATGCCTTCACGCCGCCAATGCTGTGATAAAACACATCTCGAAGTATCAGATCGCGAATTGCATGATCCTTTGCTGCGTCAACGCGAATGCCATTAAACTTTGGCTCACCCATGATGTCATCGGTAAAGCGATACTGCTTTTCGCTCATGCATGCCTCGTCCACTGCGGTAATTCCACTGACGCGAATGCGTTCGATCTTTCCCACCTTTGGCATCGCAGTAAGCTCCACAGAACTTCCCAGATCATCTGGCTCGAAGCGCTGATTCAGCAAGAAATATAGTGGTCTTCGCACATTTCGCATCGTAACATTTTCGATCAAAATATCACAAATCACACCGCCCTCGGTACACTCAATCTTAATTCCCTCGCGATAAATTCCATGCATCGTGCAATTGCTGATCACGACATTTTGAATATCACCAATAGACTTTAAACCGATGCGAATGCCTGCGCACACGGATGTAAATGCGCAGTTTGTGATATGAATATCCTCTGTTGTCTGGCCACTTGACTGCAGGCATAAATTATCATCAGTTCCTTTTATGTGACAATCAGATATCCACACATGACGGCAGCCGTCAAAATCAAGTCCGTCACCATTGTAGCGTTTTTCATTTCGGATATCCACACCATGTACCCAGATATACTCGCTGTCAAGAAAACACGTTGTCCACGCTGCGGCATTCATCAAACGCAGATGCTCCAGATGAAACTGCTTACAGTTCAGAAGGCGTAACATCATCGGACGATATTTATCCCCTGCATTTGGAAAGCTTTCCGCGTTACCATCAATCATTCCATATCCAATCAGACCAAAATCCTCTGCATCTTGTGCGAACAAAAAGCAACGATCCAATTCGGTCTCATTGCGGTAGCGATTGTGATGCGTGTCTGTCCCATAATCAAAAATCTCTGGGCTTGCCTTTAACAGTGCCGACTCTGCAATTTCCAGATAGACATAGCTCTTTAAATATAAGGTTCCGCTTAAAAATGTGCCATCCTCAAGCAGCACACGTCCGCCGCCATTTTGCGCACAGATATCAATCGCACGCTGAATCGCTGCGGTATCTTTTGTGACGCCATCTGCTTTTGCGCCAAATTCCTTTGCTCTATAAACTGCCATTTTATTTTTCCTCAAGTTCAATAGTATTGTAAGATTTCAGAATTTCATTTGCAAAATCATTTTTGTAAAGTTCTGATCAATTACACATTTTTATATGAGAACCAATCAAAATCTGCGGCTTTTCCAAATCCAGTTAGATCCTGACAACAAATTCCTGCCATTGCTCCTGTAAACCATCCTTCGTTGCATGCCTCGTCTGACAAAATGCTTGCATCGAGCACTGGACCAATCGCCTGATAATTTTGATTACCTACCGCATAGAAAAACTGCGCCTTGTCGTAGTCAACGGCTGCCTTTAAATAGACTGGTTTTCCTGATTCAATCGGCACAAAACCAGCAGGATATTCATATTTTTTATTCTCTGCAGTTAACAGTGTGATACATTTTCCCTCATCCTCATCAAATGTGACATGCAGATAAAAATAGTTGTCCTGATCGTACATCAAAATCAGTCCTGCCATCTGCTTAAACACCTCTGGCTCAAACTCCACGCATGTCGCAGTCTCGAAGCAAAACTCTTCCCATCTTCTTGCGATCAGACTCTGATTAAATTTTGAGGAAAGACCTTCCTGTCCACGAAGACGTAAATAGCCAGAACGCTCGGTGAGTGACCAATAGCCCGGTGTTAGCGGTTGGCGAAGTGTCTGATAGACCACCGACAGACCTGACGGATCATCAAAATCATCAAACATGCCATCACCAAATTCTTGCTGATCGTGCTGCTTCTGCTGATTTTTCTGCTCTGCCTGAGCCTTGTCAGCTAGTTCATCCGGCACCTCTGTCTCCAAATCAGGAAGCGTTGTTCCATTTGCCAACACCAGCCAGTCGTCCTTTGTCCATTTCATTTTCTGTATACACGTTTCTCTTCCTAGTGTGTAACGTCTTGCCCCTGCAAAGCGCGGTGCATCCATTGGATTTCTATTCTCAAGTGCACGACCACACAGATGAACTGCATACCACTCACCGTTTTGTGTCTCAACAAGATCGCAGTGTCCAGATTTTTGAAGCAGGAAATCTGGATGCTCTCTTGCTGTCAAAATAGAATTTCCCTCATACCACTCATATGATCCCCAGACATTTTTGGAGCGAAGAATCGACTGTCCGTGCAATTCTCCGGTTCCAGTATCTGCTGCAAACAGATAATACCAATCCTTTCGCTTGAAAATATGCGGACCTTCCAGATATACTTTATCTGCGCAGAAAATTTCCCTGACAGGTCCTACCATCTTCTTTTGCTCGTCATCATACTCCTGCAATACAAGACGCCCTACATATTTTTTCGGCACGCGATGATCAGTCACCATGCTGACCATATATTTTCTTCCATCGTCATCGTGAAACAGCGATGGATCAAATCCAAAATTGTTGAGTGCAATTGGCTCTGACCATGGACCAAGAATGTCAGTGGCAGTCACAAGAAAATTGGCAGTATCGTACATGTTGCAATAAAAAGATTTTACCACGGTATAAACCAAATAAAATGTTCCATTGTCATAGGTAAGACATGGTGCCCATATGCCCTGTGAGGCACCAACACCGCGCAGGTCTAGCTGTGACTGGCGATTTAATGGTGACGGCAGCTTTTCCCAGTGCACAAGATCTCTTGAATGGTGGAGGCTTACGCCCGGCCACCACTCAAAAGTTGAGTTTGCTATGTAATAATCATCCCCCACCCGAACAATGGACGGGTCTGGATAAAAACCTCTTAAGATCGGATTTTTTACTTTCATCTGGCTGTCTCCTCACTTCTTATGAGTATTCCTTTCTGATATTCTTCTAACAAGATTCGGACACTATTCTTCGTTGTGTCACTTTCCTGCGTATTTTCAATTCCCTTTACAGAAACGATCTGCTCTCTGCCATCTACAAGTGTTACTTTGATGCTCCACGGTCCTGCATACTGCACAGACTGTACCATCGCATCGCCTTCATGTGGCTCAATGACACTTGCAAAGCATGCATTATTTCCCGTCTGCTGTTGGAAGACGGTACGTCTCTTTTCACTTTCGTCACCAACCGGATAATCACCACCGATTACTGCATGAAAGCGTTTTGCATTCAGTCCTTCCAGATCAAGCGTGATGATGCCCCACTTGCGTTTGTCTCTCGGCTCTGCTGGAATAGCTTTATCAAACTCCTCTGCCTGTATGGTCACACGACCGCCCTCATAGTCTTTTCCGACACCGCATCCCTCATCGGTATTTTCACAAACATATACCAATTCAGACATATCAAGCTTCTTTTTATTTTTTGTCTCAATCACCGGATTCCCCCAGAAAATGGTTTTAAGTGATTCATACTCGTACAAATCGCCCTGACGGCCATCCTCGGTAAATACCTTTAAATACAACTTTTTCACGCCGTCAAGTGCAACATCAACAGTCTCTTTTCCAAGAATCCATGCACCAAATTTTCCCTCTGCGAGAACAACTTCCTGTTCACCAGATGCCTTATCTTTCTCCATTACTGCGCATACCTTCCAGTACAAACGCTTATTTACAAGAGCAAATTCTGGTGGGCAGGCAACGGCAAACTGCATACTATCATCTTGCTTCATCGGAACAAAATACAGATCGGTATCAAGTATTCCGTACTCGTTATATGCGGTGCGATTCTGCCACTTCCAGTCGTATCGCCAGAAATTATTTTTCTTTTCTGCATATTCAGTATGAAACTGGAATTTTATCGCAGCTTTGTCTTTTATTCCATCGACTGCTTGGCTGCCTTTGTTTACTTCATTATTTTTCTCATACCAATCACAGTCTGTGATAAATTGTGCACTTCCAAGCGGATCATCGGACAACTGCGCAGTATGACGCTCAATCGACAGTACATCATCCACTTTTGTAAGACCCTGCAGATGGTAAATGCACTGGAAATCATGATTGATCTCTGGCTGACTGCTCTTTGCATAATCAAAGTTAACAACATAATCATCTGTAAGGACAGTTACTCGTCTTGTAATAACAGGCTCTGTGAAGCCACTTCGCACTGCATACTCTGGATGCTTTTCTGGAATTGGAAAACTCCTACCCTCCATCCACTGGCGTTCTTCAATTGTCTTTTGCTTGCCTACCGGCCAGCCGCCATACGGCGGATAGCTCCATCTGCTGTTATTCTCTACACCAAATGCCTGCATTGCATCACCTGTATAAAACAAAAGCTGCTTTGGCGGTGCGGCTTCCTGCTGCTTGAGATCGACCGTGACCATATTGTGAGTGATCGACGTCTGACAATAAAATTTATACATGAATGTATGATAGCTGTACCAGATATTCTCCGGATTGGTTAATGAGCGACCATAGCGCATCAGTCCATTCATGCTTGCTCTGTCATAGTGACCATGTGCACCGCCGTGAGAGCCATATTTAAGACCCACCTGAATCTGCTCACGGATTGGACGATCCTTTTTATGAGAACGAAGCACAACAGATCCTGCATTCTGCGCATAGCAGCTCTTTTCATATGGAAGTTCATCTAACTCATATGCAGGACGCACCTCTTCTCCAAACAGTACATTTCGCTCATCATCGCCAAGTCTTGAAATCATATAAGCATACTCTGGCTTCTTGTACAAGCGATAAGCCAATTCATAATCAAGCTTATAAAATGCCTTTGTCTGTGCGTTGCTTTTTTGTTCGGCAGAGTCATTGATTCCCATGACAACTCCTCGATAATCATAGAACGGAATCAGGCTGTCCCAAAGCATCTCAATGCTTCTGTAGTTTTTTGTATTTTCACCCCAGATATCATTAGACAGACCATCTAAGCGCGCCTCTGCCACGCAGTTTGTTCTTCGGTAAGCTGGTGTAACCTTAATATCCTTAAAATTCATGCCAAAGTGTAATGCTACCACCGATATTTCTGACATAAGTCCTGCACACATCAAATTATAGCCGATGGAAGCCTCATACCACCAACCATCATCAAGCACACCCTTTGCTAGTTCGTCGGCAGCACCTCCCGGTCCATATAAGAAACGCTCCATACGCTCCTTATCACCTAATGCAGCTGCACTGTAAACAGCTCCTGCAATCTCAGCAAGCAGCCAGTTTGATGCCTCACCGCTGCAAATCTCTGCATCAATATATTCCATATAAAAACGCATTGTCTGCTCGATATTCTCTCGATCTTTTTCTGTCCAACCATCCCAGTCATAGATCAAATCATATGCACAAGCTGCACTTTTAAAAAACTCTCCATCATGCACAAGCTCCTGATTACCGGCACGTGGAAGTCTGCGATATCCATCTGGTGCACTCCACTCTCTTAAAAATGCTGCTGTTTTTTGTGCAAAACGAATCTCGCCGCTGATCTGATATATAATTGCACAGTCTCTTGCATGATGCGCATGAGAAGTGTCAAACAAATAGTCTTTGTTAAAATCAATTGATGGATACGACCATTCCTCTGATGCCTTATATGCCTTTTCATATGCTGCCTTTGCCCAATCTGCACGACTGATTTTCTGCCGAATTTCATTTAATAGATCATCATCGAAAATAACGCATGGATGCGGCAATTTTCGCATTGCATAAAGTGTAATTGTGCTGTCTCCCTCATTTTTTTCGTCTGTGTTTTCAATTACTTTCCACTTCGCATGAATCGGAAATTTTTCGCAGCCGCCTGGTGCCAACGTATCAGTCATAGAAATAGTTACTGTCACATTTTTGCTTTCTGATGCTTCCAGATGCAGCCAACCACAGTCTGAATCTGAAATCTGTGGCTTTAACTCTTTCCAGCCATCATCCTCTGCTGACAGATGAACCATAACAGGTGTCCTGCACTCATTTTCTATCGTAACCGAATACTCAATTGTTTCGCCTGGCTTTGTCCACTTTGAACACACTGGAGTGCTGATACTGACGCCATCAGATTTCTGGAAGGAAAGCGCCTCGACAAAAAGCACATTGTTACATTTCTTCTCGTCGGAAATATTTATAGCTGCTTTAGACTCATCAAACAAGATACTTGCGCATTCCTCTGCTATAGTTTGCTGCCCATCCTGCTTTGCATAGATTCGAATCTGCCTTACAAAACGATACTCACGCGACCGCGAAAGCGGCAAGGAAAAATCTTCTTTTCTTAAATAAAACCACTGTCTGCTCTTTGTCATGCACACCTGTGCCGTAACAAGAGTGCGATGTACACTTGCATTGCCGATTAGCTTTTCCAGCGTCATTTCAACGGTGACAAATAACGGCAGTTTCTCTGCCTCATATGTCAGGCACACTGCCAGTACTGGATTGTGAAAGTAATCTTTTGTATTTTTATTATACTGAAAAAGCCCTCGGTAAAAAAAGCCATTATCATCCAAGATCATTCTGCCTGTCCTCCCTATGTAAAAAGCGGGCGGTATTTCTTTCACACACCGCCCGCCTTCGCGTTACTTATTTCGATTTTAAATTTTGTTTTACTTGCTTGCCAGATACGCAGTCAGCTGCTCAACAAGTGCATCAACAACTTCCTGTCCGCCATTCTCCATAGCCTCGTCAACATTTGCCTTCAACATCTCTTTAATTGTATCGTAGGAGTTACCATAGCCATCTACGCGGATACCATGCAGCTTAACAGTTGCAACCATATCGGTAACAGCCTTACACTGTGCAACAGAGGTAGCTAAATCAACATCAGAGGTATCAAAGTGGAAACCAGTTACAGGCATGGTTACAAATGTGGAATCTTCCAGTTCATAACGTCTGTAAGCAAGTGTCTCATCATCATAGTATGTTCCAAGAAGCGCATAGGTCGGATTCCAAGTCATGCCATATCCACCAAACTGAGAATTGTAATCACTCAGAACATCTACTGTTCCTTCTTCCTCGCCATACGCAAAATCTGTTCCTTCAATACCATACTGAATCAGATCGTGTGCTTCCTGAGAGCCAAACATCCAGTCAAGGAACTTCATCGTTGCATCAATCTTTGTGGAGGTTGTTGGAATAGCCAGACCATTATTACCTGAACGGTCAGTTGGAATCGCTCCCTCTTCCTTATCACGGATCGAATCTACGTATACAAAGTAACCCAGTTCTGCATCATCATCTTCTGCTGCCTTCCAGGAGTCTACGTATTTCATATCTGCTACGTAATCATCCAGTGTACCAACGATAGATGCATTCAGACCAGCCTCAAACGGTGTACCACAATCAGTTACACTCAGGGAATCCGGATCAATATAACCTGCATCCTGCCAATTGGCAAACTTTTCATAACGGTCAGCACCAAAATCATGATTCCATCCCTCTGGGAAATCCTTAAAGTTCTCATCGCCGGAGCCTTCTACTGCATAGCTTACCAGCTCGCCATCTTTTACATAAGTCCAAATGGTCAAGCCTGCAGATGAGAATGACTGAAGTCCAGCCTGTGCAGATCCTTCCTGTGCTTCACCTCGAACAGAAAGCTGCTGGAAGAAACCTCTTGCCTGAGTTGCACCGTAAGGAATAACACCTGCATCTTTTGCTGCCTGCCAGTACTGCTCCATCTCATCATAGCTGTTGATCTGACCGTCTGTTCCTACACCCCAATCCTTTGCCCAGTCTTTTCTGTACCATACGACTGGAATACCATTTCCATAGGTCTCAAACAGTGGAATGTAACACATCTTATCGAACCAAATATTTGCTTCCATTACTTCTTCTGAGAATGCCTTTGCCAGTCCTGGATACTCATCTGGATTGTTAAAATAGGAAGAAAGGTCTGCATAATAGCCTTCTGGTGCCAGATTCTTTAACTGAACCCATGATGCGTCAAAAACAAGATCCCAGTCATTTCCACTTGTAATCTCAAGGTTTAACTTATCCTTATAATCAGCATGCTCAACCCATGTGATGTCCAGTGCTACGCCAACCTCATCCATGTACTCTTCTTCGTACTTTGCATATACAGCATCCCAGTTGTCTGGCTTTGGTCCCTTATGCATAAACTTGATTGTTACCACGTCTCCATCTTCTGCTGCCATTGCAGTTACGCCTGTGCCCATTGTACCAAACGCCATCAGACCTGCCATCGCCATTGCCATTTTTCCTGTCATCTTCTTCATTCTTATAATCCGCCTTTCTGGTTTGTTCCCTCTTGGGGCTCCCTGTTTGGGTATGGCTCCATTTTAGCTAAAAATTTTGGATTTTCAACACTACAAACTAACAGACTGTGCTTTTCAGTAGCATTTATACTATTTACTGTTGCTCTCCCTCATTTATCATATAGAATGAATGCTAAATCGTATAAAAAGTATAAAAATGCACTATGAGTTGATTTTTTAACTATTTTTCCCAGTGTTGAAAATTGAAGTTCATTTTTTAAGATGCAAATGCTTGTCAAACTTTTGTACCAATGATACAATTACAATAATTAAGTTCGGCAAAAAACTACACATAGAACGGAAAGGTATGGTTTTTTATGAAACAACATCACTCCCCTCTCACGCTATACCGGCAAGAGCTAAAAAAGCACTCTTATTTTAAACAGCTTTTTCACACATACGCACTAGTATCGGCCGCTTTGTTTTTGCTCTTTTCTGCGTTAATCACATACTATGTAAATGATGACTACAGACATACACTATCTGATATGCAGGAGCGAAGCATCAACCGTGCCTACCAGCTAAATCAATCTGTACTGCAGGATATCGCCAGCAGCTGCTTTAAAATTATGGAAGATGCCGATATGTCAGCGCTTTTGTATTCCACTGATTATACGCAAACAACAGGATTACAGGGGCGAAAAATTTATGATCAGATGAAGCAGACAAGTTCACTGATTCATTCACTTTACTTCATTAACTTTCGAACTGGAACTGTACTTGATGCCTATAACCGTAGCCCAATTGAAACGCACTACGATCAGGAGCTTTTCACCTTTTTGCAGGAACATACTCCGAACATCGCCTTCTATTATGGTCTGCCTAGATGGGTGTCCCGCGGTCCTAAATTTGCCTCTCAGCGCGTATTTTCACTGATTATCCATACTTCAAAGCTAGGTGCAATTGTTGTAAACATTGACTGTGATGCTTATGAGGAAATGATTCAGCTTGAGTCAAGCGATTATATCAACATCCTTGAGGTCTGTGGTGATGGCGATGTGCTTATTTCATCTGACCCAGAGCTGTGGGGTACAAATGTAAATGATGATGATACCTACAAAAAAATCACCGAGCGTGTTTCAAAAACGGATCATTTCTTGGAAGGCTCTGGACTACTAAAAAGTCGAGTTGTCTATTTACATAACAGCGGCATGGATTTGACATATTACTCTGTATTCAATCAAAATGCACTCTACACATCAAATCATCTGATCTGGGTTGTGCTACTTTATGGTGTATGTTTCATCGTACTCGGCATGCTAGTTACTTTCGGTGTTAGCGTGATCGTCTACAAACCCTTTCGCCTGTTCAAGGAAACGATCACAAACAGCTCTGCACTTACTGAAACAACTGTACAAACTGCAGGCATGGATGACTTTACGTATTTGTCAGGCATTTACCAAAATATTACTACAGCAAATGCACACCTTCAGGCGATGAGCAACAACTGGCTAAAGGAAAAGGATCGCATTACCTTAAAGCGCCTTATGACAAACGGAATCAATGCAAACCAGATTTATCCGCAGGAATACGAAGCACTAAACCAGTATTTCTGCCACGCATACAGCCAGATCGTTGTCATAAGCATCGACTTTTCCTCCAGCCAAAAGGAGGATTCAGGCGGAATTGGTCTTCTTCGCTACTCCATAAGCAATGTTTTTAATGAGCTAATGGAATCTAAGGTTCTCTTTATAAATATGGATATGTTCTTCCCAAGCGTTATCTATTTTGTCAATCACGATGATGCAACAAATGAGACACTGCGAAGCATTTTACTTGAAGGACAGGAATTTATGCAGAGTACCTTCCAAATTACATTGTCAATCGGTGTCAGTGAGCGTGTAAGAGACCTAGATGAATTGTCATTCTCCCATCGCAGCGCGCAGGATGCATTGAATCGACGTTTCCTTACTGGAGATGGCTCCATCCACTTTGCTGATGAACTCTCTCTGCCATCGCCAGCAGCCGAGCATTATCCATATGAACTGGATTCTGCCGCAATCGCAGCTCTAAAAAATACAGATTTTGACGCATTCTCAAATGCACTGACTGACTTGTTCAATGTAATTAGGCAATTTCATCTTGATCAGACGATTCGCTCTATTCTTCAGTTTGAGGTTGCAATGCAACGTTTTGAAAATGCAAATGATCTGATGGTTCAGACGCTCCCCTGGGAGATCGCCATTTTAACTCAGCTTGACATCAACACGATTCAAAATTATCTTCTAAATCGTGGAAAACAAGACATTGAAGAGTTGGCGGAGATTAAGAGTCACAGCAGCGAAAAGCCAGAGCTTATTCATACAATTTTAGAGCTAGTTGATTCCAATTTGTCTAACCCAAATCTTTCCGTTGTCTTCTTAGCAGGCGAGGTTCATCTATCCGTCAACTATCTTAGAAGCATTTTCAAGGAAAACACTGGCGATTCACTTTCAAACTACATCATTCAAAAAAAACTTGAACTGATCTGCCATCTTCTTGCAGACACAAACACAAGTCTTCAAGATATCAGCGATCAACTTGGATTTTCAACAAAGAACTATTTCTTCACATTCTTTAAAAAGCATATGGGCACCACGCCAAATGAGTACCGAAAAGAAAAGAAGCAGAATGAGCAGTAATTCAACTATTTTAAATTACTTGAAGCTTTTCCATCACGCAAAAAGAGCACCCTGACGGATGCTCTTTTTTATGCTTTCAATTCTTATCCTTTTTATTACAATTACATTGCATTTCTGCTTATTATTCTCTCTTAGCCCTTTACGGAACCAACTGTCAGACCCTGTACAAAATACTTCTGTAAGAATGGATACAGCAGGATAATTGGTCCAATTGCAACGATTATGGTTGCCATACGATATGCATAAGTCGGAAGTGTAAGCGAATTAAGACCTACTGCCTCTGCCGGTTGGTTTGCTGCATAGTTTACCTGACGTAAGATCTGCTGAATCAAATACTGTAAGGTGTAGTACTGGCTGTGGCTGGAGTCGATATACAGAAGACACTTATACCACTCATTCCAGTATGTCAGTGCGTAGAATAAACCAATCGTAGCGATTCCCGGAAGGGAAATCGGAATTATAATCTTAATCAAAATTGTGATATCGTTTGCACCATCAATCTTTGCAGACTCTGCAAGAGAAGCTGGAATTCCGCTGAAGAAATTTCTCATCAGAAGAATGTTCCATGCATTACAAAAGCTAGGAAGCAGCAAAACAAGAATGTTATTCTGCAAATGTAAAAACTTTGTTGTCAGAAGGTAATTTGCTACTAAACCGCCGTTAAACAGCATAGTAAAGTAGATAAACAGTGCCAGCACGCCTCTTGATTTAAAATTCTTTACAGACATCGCATATGCCGCACCACATGTAAATACCATTGAGAAAAAAGTTCCGACAATCGTTGTTCCAACAGTTATAAGGTATGCCTGCGGGATATCGCCACTGACGAATACAAGCTTGTACGCATCCAGCGAAAACTCAGACGGCCAGATATTGTAACCATTCTGTGTCAATGCACGCTCTGCAGTAAATGAGGAACCTAAAACTAACAAAAACGGAATCAGACAAATGATCGAGAACACTGTGATAAACAGATAAAAGCCTCCATTCATCACACGGTCGCTTCCTGTCATTTGAATATGCTTTTTCGCATCATATTGCTTCTTTTGTTTTTCTTTCTTTGCCATTTTACTTTCCCTCCCTCATCAGAATAATGCAGAATCTGGGTCTAACTTCTTCGTTAATGCATTTGTTCCAAGAACGATCACAAGACCCATAATAGACTGATACAAGGATACCGCAGAAGACTGTCCGATGTTACTTGACTCAACTAACATACGGTATACATATGTATCAATTACATCTGTTGTACGGTACAGCATGGTATTATTTAATACCAAGTTGTATATCATACCGAAATCACCATTGAAGATTTTTCCGATGCTCATGATAAACAGCATGACTGCAGTTGACTTTAACAAAGGAAGTGTCAAGTAACGGATACATTTACCTCTTGTTGCACCATCCACTCTGGCAGCCTCATACATCTCCTGATCAAGACCTGTGATAGTTGCCAGATACACAATAGAGCCATAACCTGCACCCTGCCATACTTTTAAGAATGTAAGAAGTGCCGGCCATACATCTGCATTCTGATAGAAGTTGATTCTCTCAAATCCAAGTGTTGCTAAGATGTTATTAATAAAACCATTGTTTGTCTTTAAAAGTGCCTCACAGAGAAGTGCAACGACTGTCCATGAAATAAAGTGCGGCAGAATGACAACTGACTGTGTAATCTTCTTAAACCACTTTCCTGATACCTCAGAAAGTGCAATTGCAATCAAAATTGATACCAGCATGGAACTGATAATAAAAAGTGCATTTAAATATAAGGTATTAAACGTTACCGTATAGAAGTTCTTGGAACCAAAGAATGCCTTAAAGTTCTTAAAGCCAACCCAATCACTTCCCCACAGTCCCTTAACGGCTGAGTACTTCTTAAAGGAAGCTATCAAATACACTAATGGTGCGTAAGAAAATACGCAGAACCAGATGACTGCCGGTAGTGCCAACAGACACAGATATGGATTGTAGCGGATATCATACAGAAGATTTTTGATGATACCATCCCCCTTTTTACTGCGAGGGTTTGTTTTTGTTTTTGCTTTCATAAAGCTCCACCTCTCTTTTTGTTTTCTTGTCTGCATTGTAGCGCACTCTTTGCTGAAAAAAAATCCCAAAAGCTACCGCCTTTTACAATCCGTTAGATTTCATAACAAATTCTGCGCCTGTTTTACAAGGCGCAGATGTTTATAAATATCTTACTTTACAGTTCAATCTTTTACGATACAGTTCAAAAAGTGATATTTTGTACTTGTTTTCGCACCAGATACGATAAATTTACCATTGTCACCGACAGTGACGTTAATCTGCTTCTTTGCAACCAAAGATTCATAATTAAATGATACAAAATCATCCTCATACAGCACACAGCTTCCTGTTTTATTTGTTCCAAAGCTCTTTACTGTGATATTAAATACAGTATCCTCTGTGACACATATCACAGGCTCTGCTACCGGAACCAGTGCACCGTCACGCGCAAAAACAAGCATCTCATTCCAGTCAGCTTCCAACACAAGACGTCTTCCACCTTCGATCTTTTCTCCTGTGAAGAAATTGTACCAATTACCTTCTGGAAGATAAACCTCACGGCTAGTTCCATCCTCAAGTGTCAGCGGGCATACAAGAAGATCCTTTCCGAAGAAATATTCATCATCCAGATTTCTCGCTGCCTCATCCTGCGGATATTCCATTACTACGGCACTCACTGGCGGAAGTCCTGTTTTTTGATACTCCTCAAATGCGCTGTACAGATATGGCACAAGCGACATACGAAGCTCAAACAGCTTTCGACATTCGTCTGTATAATATTGGGCTTCCTCCATTAGCTCGTTGTTTAAATTCTTCTGAATGTCTACCTGCTTCCACGGTGCATTTGGGATTCGCCAACAATTTAACAATGCATGATCTGAGAAGCAAACGGTCTGCACACGGCGAAGCAGATCATGACCATTTGCACAGTCACGCACTTCCGGCGCCCACAAAAGTCCTGAGAACGATGACGTTACCATACCACGAATAAATTCCTTGTGACTATATAGATCAGAATACAGCACAAATGGCATTGGTGCCGCAAGTGCACCAGAGGAACGAACCTGCGAGAATGTACGAATATTTTTCTTATGAAATACTTTTTCAAGCATATGCTGATAAAGAAGTCCTATTGCATTGTGCATCTGCTCACCATCCATTCCTCCTGGAAACTCGGTGCTGTCTGGGAAGGACCAACAGGACGGATTATAATCTGAATTATCACACTCATCGAGCTTAAATCCGGTAATTTCCTTGTCAATCAGCTCTTTTTCATGCCAGTCACCAAAGATCTCACAAGTCTCTTCCATTGAAAAATCTGGCACAAGACCGTTCCACACCTCATAATCGCCGCTGTATGGAACTAGTTTGTCATAAATTTTTGCTGCCGGGTAAACAAATGCATGCTCCCACAAATTAATGTGGTAATTGCTCTGCGTCAGCTCATCAATCAAGTCTTGCGGCTCTGGGAAAAGATTGCTCCACTCATAGGTACAGGAATATGAATGAGAATGCCAGCCAGGCTCTAATCCAATCACATCAATCGGCATCTTCTCATCTCGAAACTGTGATGCCAATTTTTTCACATGCTCCTGATCGCTACCGCCATACACGCGGTACCACATGCCAAGCCCCCACATGGGAACCTTACAACCACCACCTGAAAACAGGTTATAACGCTGAACTGCCGTCTTAATATCACCTGCAAAAAAATACAGATCAATGCCGCTTTCTGACGGAATTTCAATGATTACCTTTCGCTCTTCCTCTGCTCGCTTAAATGCATACAATGCTGACTCACTAAATTCTTTGTGCGGCTGATTCACTTCTTTTTTCATTGCAGAGGCACCCTTTTCGGCACTAGTTCCCATATAAAATGTAGCATAGCGATATGTATCCACAAATAGACCATATCCGGCAGTTGACACATAGAACGGCACAGGTGCATGACTTTCTCCAGTATCCATCTTCGGATCTGAATTTACCTTTATATAGCGTTTTCTTCCCGCTGCATTGACGCTCTGAAGCTGCAAGCCAAATCCAAAGATATCCTCACTTGTATTCATCGGAAGTGTCACCACGATTCCACGTGTTGTCTGCTTGATATTAACATCATCTGTGCCAAACGGAAGTTGTGGCTCTGCGCCCTGCTCTGCCGAAAGCACTGACAGCGCTTCCGTCTTGATTTCATTACTTCTGTGCGCAGTTGGAGTGTACGCAGATGGTGTTCCAAAACGCACCTTCCAGACGCCTAATGCGATCCGTTCCCATTTCTGTTCTTCTTTTAATCCTGTTTCTTGCTTTCTACTTGTCTCCATATTTTTCCATTCCTTCCGTATTAATAGCGTAAGCAAAAGTCCGCCTGATACCATCATTCTAACATCAAGCGGACTTGAAAAATACTTTGATTATTTACACTTGCTTAATTTTTACAATATCATACTCAAAAACATTTTTGCAAAATGACAATTCTTTCAAAAGAGCCTCTTCATCATCTGCTTATTTTCATACATCTTAGCATCTGCACTTTGCAGCAGTTTTTCTGTATCCTTGTCAGGATCATCACTCCATGCATATCCCATCGCTGCTGAAATCGGAATATCAGTCTTTTTATCTGCCGCTGCAAGTGCTTCTTTCACGCGCTGCATACATTCTTTTAAAAGCACCAAGACATATCAAACTTTCGCATATCTGCCTTGTCCATGCCTTACGCATATAAAAGCCTGCAAATATGGCTGTAAATCCCGACACTGCTGCAAACACAGCAAATATACCAGCATGAATATTTTTGACCAAAATCATACGATATATACCGCTTCGATTTCCTATTTGAAAATCTGACTGCTCAATTGCATCTGCTGCTTTTTCTGAGACATGAAAAAATTGAACCGTCAGCTTCTTTCCTGTTGGAACCTCGAATAAATGGACAAAACCTGTTCGCTTTCCTTCTGTGCGATAAAGACTTACATCATCGGCAAAGATTTCAAAATCAACCCAATGTGTTTTTAACATCATTATCCATTTTTTTCATTCTGCGATTTTGGAACATCATACTCATACTGAACAATTTCCTGCCCTCTGTTTTAATCACAGCGTACAGGGATTTTCAACGTAAAAAAGGCAGTCTTTCGACTGCCCTTTATTATAACGCCAAAATTGCCATTCCGATCAAATGAACTACAAATGCTACCACCCATGCTACAGCACACTGGAATAGCACAATGCCTACTGCCCATTTTGTTCCTAGCTCTCTTTTAATGGAAGAGATTGCTGCAATACATGGTGTGTACAGAAGACAAAATACAAGAAGAGATGCTGCTGACAGCGGCGAGAGTACTTCCAACAATGTCTTTGTACTTCCAAACAATACTGAAAGTGTAGAAACAACGCTTTCCTTTGCCATAAATCCTGCAATTAAAGATGTACAGATACGCCAGTCACCAAAACCAAGCGGTGCAAAGATTGGTGCGATTGCACCTGCCACTGCAGCTAAAATGCTGTCTTTTGAATCTGCTACCATGCTTAAATGCAATCCAAATGTCTGCAAGAACCAGATTACAAGAGATGCCATAAAGATTACAGTAAATGCTCTTTGAAGGAAATCTTTTGCTTTATCCCACATCAGCTGGAGTACATTTTTTGCTCCTGGAAGACGATAATTTGGCAGCTCCATTACAAATGGAACAGCCTCTCCATGAAACATAGTCTTTCTGGAAATAACAGCTGTTAAAATACCCATTGCTATACCTAAAAAGTAAAGACCAATCATGATAAAACCGCTTTGCTTTGGAAAAAATACCGATGTAAAAAATCCATAGATAGGAAGCTTAGCCGTACAGCTCATAAATGGTGTAAGCATAATCGTCATCTTACGGTCGCGCGCTGACGGCAGTGTTCTTGTCGCCATTACACCAGGCACTGTACATCCAAATCCAACCAACATTGGCACAATGCTTCGTCCGGAAAGGCCAATCTTACGAAGCGGCTTGTCCATGACAAAGGCAACTCGTGCCATATAACCACTATCCTCAAGCAATGATAAGAATAAAAACAGTGTAACAATAATAGGAAGAAAGCTAAGTACACTTCCGACACCATTAAATATACCATCAATTACAAGAGAATGAAGCACATCATTGACCTGCCATAGCGTCATCACAGCATCTGTCTTTTGCGTCAGCCAGTCAATTCCAATCTCCATCACATTTTGAAGTCCTGCGCCGATCACACCAAATGTCAGCCAGAATACAAGTGCCATGATTGCAGCAAACATTGGAAGTGCCGTATAACGTCCAGTCAATACTGCATCGATTTTCCGGCTTCTTTCATGCTCTTTGCTTTCACCTGGCTTAATCACTGTCTGATCACACAGCTTTTGAATAAATGAAAAACGTATGTCTGCGATGGATGCCGCGCGGTCAAGTCCACGCTCTTCTTCCATCTGCACAATGATATGCTCAATCATTTCCTTCTCGTTTTGCTCTAAGTTTAATGCCTGCTCAACAAGCTGATCGCCTTCAACAAGCTTACTTGCCGCAAAACGCACCGGAATACCTGCCCTAACAGCATGATCTTCGATCAGATGCATTATTGCATGAAGGCATCGATGAACTGCTCCGTTATGACTGTTTTCATCGCAAAAATCCTGTCGGCTTGGCTTTTCCTGATATTGCGCCACATGAATTGCATGGTTTATAAGCTCTGTAATACCCTCATTTTTTGCTGCTGAAATTGGGACAACTGGAATACCAAGCATAGACTCCAATTTATTGATGCGTACAGATCCGCCATTTCCGCGCATCTCATCCATCATATTGAGTGCAAGCACCATAGGCACATCAAGCTCCAAAAGCTGCATTGTCAGATACAGATTTCGCTCAATATTTGTGGCATCCACGATATTTATAATGCCGGTAGGCTTTTGCTTAATAATAAACTCTCTTGTCACAATCTCCTCACTGCTGTAGGGAGACATTGAGTAAATGCCGGGCAGATCTGTCACAAGCGTATCAGGATGATTTCGAATCTGACCATTTTTGCTGTCAACTGTCACGCCTGGAAAATTTCCAACGTGCTGGTTTGAACCAGTCAGCTGATTAAAAAGTGTTGTCTTTCCGCAGTTTTGATTTCCTGCAAGCGCAAATGTCAATACTGTTCCCTTAGGAACTGGATGCTCATCTGCCTTTTGGTGGAAACGTCCGCCTTCACCAAGACCAGGATGCTCTGTCACAGCATTCTCTTTGGAAATATTTTTTGTGTTCTTTTCCCTTTTGTCATCCGACTTTGTCACAGAAGATTCATCAATTAAAATCTTCTCTGCATCTGCCAGACGAAGAGTCAGCTCATATCCGTGGATTCTAAGCTCCATCGGATCGCCCATCGGCGCCAGCTTAACCACCGTCACCGAAACTCCGGGAATCACACCCATATCAAGAAAATGCTGCCTCAGCGCACCTTCTCCTCCAACAACGGTGACAACCGCTGTCTTTCCTATTTCAAGATCCTTAAGTGTCATATTATGTCACTTCCTTTGTGAATATATCGACTTTGATGTCTTTTTCAGAAGCCATTATAACAATTCACGATGGATTTGAAAATAGTTATTGAAAATATTTTTCATTTATAGTTTAATAAATCTTTTTTCTTGGGTCAATAGAATAAACCTTTTTGTTTTCTATTGATGTAAATGGTCCTGGAAAACTTTGTTCTCCTCTAGCTTCCCCAAAGAAATCTCCTGCTGTGAGTGTATTTGTTGATACTGGCTTTAACTTCTCTGCGTTGTCTATCAGATTTATTCTCTTTTCCTGTCCATGGAAAAAGACCGGCTTTTTAGCTGCCTCATCAAATGTAATGGTATATGCCTCAGTATCTACCTTAACACAAACCCAGGCAGTCTGTCCATTTTGATCAAAACCATAAAATTCCTTCCATGTTTTTAAATCCAAGCATACCTCTGGTTCTGGATACATTACACGCAAATATCCAGAAGGCTGATTTGCATAACAGTTATTTTCTGCCTCATTATGCTGTGTAGGAAATGTAATTGCAGACTGACCACATTCATAGAAAAAATTGTTAAAAATTCTAGTATCACGTCCCGTTCCGCCTCGCATCATATCCTGCTCCATGCGAAATGAAACTGGCTTTGCAAAATATCCAGAACCTCTGCACTTTCCAAAGAAATTATTAGAAAGATACAGATGATCAGTTCCTTCACCATACACACCATATCCATTTACCACATCGTGTTCACGCAGCTTATACCAGCCACTTGAACCAGGCTCCTTCGGGATTTTTTCCTGGTCAAACCTGCCCTCTATGTTCCAGAAAATATTGTTATCAATCAAGTTTGTCTCATCTCTGCTGCACTCAATAAAAACTGCCTCTCTTTGCTCAATACCATCTAAAAACAAATTTTGTGTAATGCGGTTATTTTCATTTCCACAATCAAGCCACAAATGATCGGCACGATATGTTCGTTTAAAAATATTACGACGAAACAGACTTCCCACACTGTTATGCAGTTTTATACCCGCAGCTTCCCAGGACAATTCCATTTTCTGCCATCCTGTTCCTTCGATTAAATTGTCCTCTATAAGCACATGCTCTGCAAATAATCCTGCAATTCCGCAAACACCAACATCCTTGATATGACATCCTCTAATAATTGTATATCCGATTTGTTGATCCGGTAAAATATCATGATGCCAGCATTCATTTCCAATATCAATTCCAACTGCATTTGACCAGTCAATTGTGCAGTTCTCAATAATCCAATGATGACCGCGCATGCATGAAAGAGCTCCACGTTGCGGAACTGGTGCTCCCATCGCTGCATGTGCACACGTGATTCCTTTAACATGAATATATGAAAGAAATGGAATCTCAGGTGCAAAACATTGCTCTCGGCATGTAAGTTCAATCGTATGCATTCTCGGGTCTTCATCATTTTCCAGTCGAAAATGTATCGTCTGACCATTTGCTTCTACCCAATAGCTTCCTGGCTGTTCTGTCATCTGACGATAAAGTGCTACCTGTACAAGTGGTTTTCCATCACAAAATACCATGCCTCTTCGATTTAAATATGGTGTCATATCTGTTTTATCATACTCAATAAATAACCTGTCATGCAAAATATTAACTGCGCAAAACGGATTATATCCTTTAAATTGCTCTGGGTTTAAATGATGACACCAAATTATCGGAGTTTTTTCCTCACCTTCTATTTCTCCCATTATCCAGCCCGTACTTTTTTCAAACTCAGTCACTTCTTCCGAAGCTTTTATAACAACATCTCCATCCCCTGCAGCTTCATATAAAACCATTTTTTCTGGTCCCTCTCCTCCAGCCTGAGGACGAACACATTCGCGATAAGTACCCTGATGAATAACAACCTTTGTACCTGCCACAGCACGCCTTGCAGCCTCTGAAATTGTTTTTAGTGGTGCCTCACTGCTTCCATCATTATTGTCTGCACTCATCTTATGCGCTGGATTTACATGAATCACCGTATCATAACTACACGGCATTTCCCAGCTGACAAATTCACTTCCATCTGGAAGTACTGACATAATATCTTTTTTCATTTTTTCCTCCTTTTTGATATTTTGTACTTGATTTATTGTAAGAAAAACGTTAAACTATAGCATATAGTACTACTATTTTTATCATTTTAGAATGTATTATTTTATACTTTTGTTGTATTACTATGTAACTATGTTACTGTTTATATAGACTGTAACACAAATATATAAGGAGGTTTTATCATGAGTCAACTTACTATTTCAACGCAGGAAAAACGTTTTCCTGTTGCTCCAGATCTATACGGCTTATTTTTTGAAGATATCAGCCATGCTGGTGACGGCGGCTTGTATCCAGAGATGCTTCGTAATCGTTCCTTTGAGGATTCTCTGCTTCCCGATGGCTGTATCACAAACGATAATGGCAAAACATTTACTTCTCCAACAGGATGGATTGATGAGTTCAACAATGGCGAGGGAATGAATGACTGGATCGCATCACAAAAAATTGCACCAACCACAATTCCTGCCTGGTATTCCGAAAATGCAGACATGCAGCTTAATAAAGATAATACACTCAATGATAATCGGCGCGTTTCTCTTCAAGTTGATTTTGAGGAAAATGGCAAAATCTATAACATCGGATATAATGGCATTAATCAAGAAAAAGGAGATACATATAATTTCTATCTGTTTGCAAAATCAGAACAAACACTGCATCTGACGGTATCCATTCAAATAAATAATCAAACATCCTGCAGCAGCGATATCATCATAAACGATGCTAATTGGAAACGCTATGATGCACAATTTCTGGCCACTGAAACAGCAAGAAATGCTACTTTCTCCATTCAATGTCAGGAAAAAGGAACCCTTTACCTTGGCTTTTGTTCTCTTATGCCTGCAGAAACATTTCACGGTCACGGACTTCGCAAGGATCTTGCAGAAAAGCTTGAACAAATGCATCCTTCATTCTTGCGTTTTCCAGGCGGCTGCATCGTAGAAGGCTTTACACTTGAAACAGCTATGTTTTTCTGTAATACTGTCGGTCCCGTTTGGGAACGTCCAAGCCACTGGCTTCTTTGGCACTATCGAACTACAAATGGTCTGGGATTCCATGAGTATCTGCAGTTATGTGAGGATTTAAAGCTTTCTGCTCTTTATGTGTGCAACTGTGGTATGACTTGTCAGGGACGCGGTCCTTATTATTTCAACGAAGCTCAAATGCAGTTTGCTATCAACGATACCTTAAATGCCTTAGAATATGCACTTGGTTCAAGCCAAACACATTGGGGCAGTCTGCGTGCAAAAATGGGTCATCCAGAACCGTTTTCCCTTAAATATCTAGAGATTGGCAATGAAAATAGTGGTCCTGAATATGAGGCTTGCTTTAATCGCATTCGAGAAGCTGTGCTTGAACGCTATCCTCAGATCATTATTGTCTCCAACACAAGAAGCGAAACAATAAAAACAGATATTGTAGATGATCATTATTACAATATGCCTGAATTTTTTGCAGAAAATATTGATATTTATGATGACTACAGCCGCAAGAATCCCAACATTTTTGTCGGTGAATTTGCAGTAAACCAAACTTATGAGGGACAGCTGCGCGCTGCAATCTCAGAAGCTATGTTTATGGTTGGTTTTGAACGAAATCAAGATGTTGTAAAGCTTTGTTCTTATGCTCCACTATTTTCTCACGTTCATTACCAATCCTGGTATCCAAATCTCATAATGTTTGATAATAGCAGAAGCTATGTTATTCCAAGCTACTATTGTTTCAAACTATTTGGTGCGAATCGCGGTGACATGGTAGTTTCCTCCAAAGAATCCTGCGAAAAAATTTATCTATCCATGCATGGTCTTCCTGTCATCAACGGTGATTGTGGATTAACCTGGAAAAATGCTGTTTTCAATAGTATACCTGTTTTTCCAACAAAAAGCCTGCATGGAAAAGCCATACAGGACAATGATTCATATGTTTTACAGGAAAATGATGCCGATGAATTTACTAATCAGTCAATTCGAAGTCAAATTTTACCTGGCATTGCTCTAGGTAATGATGTAGAAAGCCGCGAAGGCAGCTTTACTGTTCAAATTTTGGCTGAAAAAGGAAAACGAATCGGCGTTGGTATGTTGTGTTCACCAAAGCCATTCAGCTATTATGACCGAACTGATCCGAATCCAAAGGATCCATGGATGCTTTTTAATCTAGAGCCTCTGCGCTGGATTGTTGAAGGCAATACTGCTGCTCTCTATCGCGGCGGCATTTCCCTTACGCAATATTCAGAGCCAAAACAAATTTCACTTCGCTATGGAGAATATAATGAGTTTCACTATGAGCTTACAAAAACTGCAGTCAGTCTATATCTAAATGGTAAACTTATCGATACTGTTGAACTGCCGCATTATCAATCTATGTGTTCTGTCACGACTGATACTGACGATAGTGTAATAATAAAAATTGTCAACTTCTCCGAGACAGATGATCCAGTCTGCATTTCAATAGATTGTGATGTAAAATCAGAGTATGAGGTTTCGCAGCTCACTGGAAAAGCTGATTTTGAAAACTCCCTTGACAATCCAGACCAAGTTCATGATACAACAACAATGTTAACTGGTGCTGGCAGATGTTTTACCTTTACTGCCCCAGGTCTTTCCGTCAATGTGTTAAAATTAAAGAAAAAATAAGCAATGCTTACCTCCGATTATTATACTCATAAGTTACTTTCTTATGAGTATAATAAATCGAATAGTCTGCAAATCTAAGTGTTTTTTTTACTTCCAAGCCACCGCACCTGTCACCCTAGTTGACTCAGCACCTGCACGACTTTCTTTATGTTTTCCATATTAACGGAAGAATAATTCATTACATAAGTATTCTCATACGGATTCTCCTGTCCGTTTTGTTCATGCTTTTCTGTGTTCTTTATGTAGTAGCGCGACAGCGGATCTAGCTTTACTCCGCCTGCCTTTGCCTTTTCGACAATCTCTGCCTCTGTGCAGTCCGACTGGATATGCATAAGAAAATGCACTCCTGCTTCTTCCTCTTGTATCGTGATATATTTTCCGATTGAACCGCTTTTTAGCTCTTTTAGGATCGCATCTCGCTTGTTCTGATAATAATTTCTCAGTCTATTTATATGCTTTTCAAAACTTCCATTTTCCATAAATTGTGCCAATGTGTACTGCTCGAAATTGGATACGGTACATGAATAAAAGGATAGTTCACTATAAAAACGCTTTGCCAAATCCTCAGGCAGCACCATATAACTGATGCGCACCGTGGATGCAAGTGTTTTTGTAAAGGTGTTCATATAGATAACCTTTCCTGAAACATCAATGCTTTGCAATGTCGGAAATGGCTTTCCGCTTAATCGAAGCTCACTGTCATAATCATCTTCTATTATATAATGCTGCTTTTTTTTCGCAGCCCAGCCGAGTAGCTCATAGCGGCGGCTGACTGGCATTACTATTCCTGTTGGAAAATGATGTGACGGCGAGGTGTGAATGATATCAATTTTCTTTTCCTCTAATTCGTGAATAGACACACCAGACTCATCCATATCGACATGGCGATAGGTCACGCCCATGCTCTTGCAGATTTTACCAATCTTATGATAACCTGGATTTTCCACGCCATATATCAAATTTTTTCCAAGAAGTTGAATCAAAAGGCCGTAGAGATATTCCGTTCCGGCACCAATGATAATCTGATGTGAAAACACCTGCATACCTCGAAAATCCCTTAAGTAGTGGGCTATGGCATTTCTAAGAGGCAAAATGCCTGCGCACGGTGAGTTGATCATCAGCTGAATTTGATTATCATTTAATACACTTCTAACTGTTTTTGACCAGATTGAAAATGGAAAAATCTCACTGTCAGTCTGATTACTTGAAAAGTCAGCAAAGTAAGAAGACTTGGCTAACGATGAAGCTGCCTCGTTAAATGATTCCATACCATAAATATAATTATCACCAGAAATATTTCTGTCTGCACTTTTGCTAATACCCTTCATGTTAATGCCTCGTGCCGCCACCATATCAATATCTGACACATAAAAGCCGCGTTTTGGCATCGAATAAATATAACCTTCATCTGAAAGCTGACCGTAGGCATTCTCCACGGTAATTACACTTATACCCAGATTTTTCGCAAAACTGCGTTTTGATGGCAGCTTCTCACCAGCGCACAATTTCCCTTGTAAAATGTCGTTTTTGATGCATTTATATAGTGATTCATAAAGTGAATCTGACCCTGTCGCGGTTAAATTATATGTCAACATCTGATCTTTTTTCTCCAATCTGACCTTACTGAATATATTTATTTTGGGGATTTTCTTATATCCACTTTGTCAGTATAATGCAAGGCAAAGCAAAAGTAAAGCTTTGGAAAAGGAGAATCTCACTATGGATACAACAAATACTTCCGTTACTGCAACTGAACGTTATAAATTAAATAAGGAGCTAGCCCAGATGCTAAAGGGCGGCGTTATTATGGATGTTACGACACCGGAACAGGCACGCATTGCGGAGGCTGCTGGTGCTTGTGCTGTTATGGCACTTGAGCGTATCCCGGCTGATATCCGCGCAGCTGGCGGTGTTTCCCGTATGAGCGACCCGAAGATGATTCGCGGCATTCAGGAAGCTGTTTCCATCCCTGTTATGGCTAAATGCCGTATCGGTCATTTTGTTGAGGCGCAGGTTCTCGAGGCAATCGACATCGACTACATTGATGAGAGTGAGGTTCTTTCACCGGCTGATGATGTATACCATATAAATAAGAGAAATTTCCGTGTTCCGTTTGTCTGCGGTGCTAAGGATTTGGGCGAGGCACTTCGCCGTATCAATGAGGGTGCTTCTATGATTCGTACTAAGGGTGAGCCTGGAACTGGTGATATCGTGCAGGCTGTTCGCCATATGAGAAAGATGAACAGCGAGATTCAAAAGCTGACCTCTATGCGCGAGGATGAATTGTTTGAGGCTGCAAAGGTGCTGCAGGTTCCTTATGATCTTGTTTTGTATGTTCACCAAAATGGTCGCCTTCCAGTTGTCAACTTTGCTGCTGGCGGTGTCGCAACTCCGGCCGATGCTGCTCTTATGATGCAGCTTGGCGCTGAGGGTGTGTTCGTTGGCTCTGGTATCTTTAAGTCTGGCAATCCTGCAAAGCGTGCCGCCGCAATCGTAAAGGCTGTCACCAATTATACAGATGCAAAGATGATCGCTGAGCTTTCCGCTGATTTAGGTGAGGCTATGGTCGGAATCAATGAACAGGAAATCGCACTTTTAATGGCAGAAAGAGGTAAATAATGATAATTGCAGTTCTCGCTCTGCAGGGTGCCTTTGCAGAGCATGAAAAAATGATTCGCTCTCTCGGTGCAGACTGCATAGAACTGCGTCAGGCAGAGGATTTAAAAAAGCATTATGACGGGTTGATTCTTCCAGGCGGAGAGAGTACCGTTCAGGGAAAGCTCCTTCGTGAGCTTGGCATGTTTGACACAATAAAAAAGCAGATCGAGGACGGTCTTCCAGTCCTTGCAACCTGCGCAGGAATGATTCTTTTAGCCTCTGTTATTGATGGACAAATTGATGGGCAACCAGATTCATATTTTGGCACACTGCCTGTCCGCGTCAGAAGAAATGCTTACGGAAGACAATTATCAAGTTTTCATGCAAAAGCAGATGTCGCAGGCATAGGTGCTGTCCCGATGACCTTTATCCGCGCACCATACGTTGTAGAAATGGATAAGGATGCACTTGCTTCTGGTAATGGTCAAATCCTTGCCGTTGTGAATAACCGTATCGTGGGAGTACGCTACAAGAATCAGTTTGCATTTGCATTTCATCCGGAATTGGATCCAGACACACGCATTCATCAGGCGTTTCTTAACTGCGTGAAAGCAAGAACTCCTGACTGAAGTCACGAACTTTCAAGTGCCTGTTATAAACCAATAAGGAGTCAGAGACAACATTCTCTGGCTCCAGCATCATATTATATATAGGTTACACTCCCGTCTCATAATCCTGCCACTGGGCACTTGATTCACTGACATCCGGCCAATTGTCATCATCATATGTATCCCACTCACCGTTTTGATACAAATCCTCAAACCAATCACCATACGAATTATACTGATAAAAATTATGGCGCTCTGGTCCTTCCTCTCCAGCAAAATGAGCAATTCCACCGATTTTTTCCCACACAGAATTCGATTGTGTTCTCACAGTTCCATAGTCTAACAGGCTAATTTGGTTGTTCGGTGTGACCATTTCAGTGATCGCATATCCGCCGCTTCTGCTATCCTCTTTTACAACAAAATCATCATACGGAATGCGAATCGGTGAATGCTGAATTGCCGCCTCATAGCCAACCTGAACATTGTAGTCAACTAGATAGCACACCGTCAGCGCCTGATAACAGTATACACGGTCTGCACCATGGTTTAATGCATATTCGGCAATGGTTTTTTGTGACATCTCCCACACGCGGCTTGGCTCAAATTCATACAACATTCCATCTTTTTCATAGGCGAAAAATGATTGATGGCAAGTTTTTTTTATATCATCGCCCATATCATATCGTCCGGCAATCCAAAATCCACTGGCCGCCTTAAAGCCAACCTTTGGATTTTCCCAAACGGTAAATGTAGCTACGCGTTCCTGCTGTCCCCTTGCAATATCCGGCACCACACGTTTGCCGCGAAGCAGCCACATCTTTGGATTTTCTTCGCTTATTTCCCAGTTTCCTTCTCCTCGTCTGTCAAAATAAAAAATGTCGTATGATTCTAGCTCTGTCTTCTCATCTTCTGGAAGTATGGATAAAAGTTGCTCCTTCGCCTCCTCATTTGAAAGCTGTGAAAATTCTTTTTCTGGCAGATTCATCATATATTTGCCATGTACTGGCCAGATGGAAATTGCTATACTGACAAGCGCTGGTAAAAGTGTCATGCCCACGAGTGGAATTAAATAACCCCAAATTTTTTTCCATGAAAATGGCTCAATTCCAGCGTAAGATTCCTCCTGCAAAATACGCTTGATCTTCCATGTTTTGATAATAAACAAAATATCACAAATTTTAAGTGCAATCACTCCAATTATAATAAGAAAGCCCCACGTACCATTTACATTTATATTGACACTTTCCTTTGGAAATCCATGAATCGCGTTAAGAATCAATATCAGAAGGGTCTCTGCGCAAATATAGACCTTAAGCACCCAGGCAATACTGCCATCGTCTTTATTTAATTCTGTTTCTACTGCTGCATCTAAATAATTTGCCATCATCATAAGAACAATTCCGGAAGCAATCATGTTTCCCACTCGCAAGATTGTCTGCAAAATTGCATACGGCTGTGTCTGTGCCAAGACAGTAATCGGCATCAGTAAGCCCAATCCATATGATGCATAAAACGCCTTGCGAAATGACTTGCTGATTGTTCTCATGCGATATAAGGAAAATATCATAATATATGTTCCTATCCAACTGATCGCATCTGGTCGCATGTTATTGACATCTGGCAGCCAGATTAAGAAAATTCCAATCCAAAGGACGGTAAGCATCTTATTAAAACCATTGTTGGAATCGTATGGATGCACAAGCATAAGTTCATGCGCAAGCTCATTTGCATCACCCATGCGACTCACCGCCTCTACATAAGCTGCGCTCTCATTCATTCCCTCGTCCATGAGCTCAAATGCCTCGTCCTCAATGTGATCTTCCATCTCCTCACGAACCATCTTTTTTTCTCTCAAGCCAACAATTTCCTCTGTTACCCGGTCAAGAAAGGCATTCATCTTTTCTATATGTCCATTATCTGTCTGATTAGCACCATTCATCCCCATACCACTCATAAAATTACCTTCCCTTTCCTCATATACTTTAGATCAGAAATATTCATCAAAGCGCCATGCCACTTTTTCGCATATTACGCATTTTGCAGCTGCAGCACCTTTCCTACTGCTCCTGCATATTCCTTCCATTCCTCTTTCTGTCTGTCCAGCTCTTTTCTCCCTTTTTTTGTAATCCTATAGAAGCGGCGCTTTCTCGCTGAGCTCGTATCCTCCCAATATGCTTCCAGAAAGCCATCCTGCTCCAGCACATGAAGAATCGGATAAAGTGTTCCTTCTTTCAGGGAAAAAACTGTTTCAGAACGCTGCTCCAATTCTTTAATGATCTGATAGCCATACATTTCCTTCTCCTCAAGCACACCAAGTACTAACATAGATGTGCTTCCCTTTACCAATTCTTTATTAACGCTCATAATACTCCTTTCCTTCTTGAATAAACTTCGCAGCCAATACCTAGTATATCTATGTATAGATTATCATGGTATATGGTTGCTGTCAAGTTTTTTTCACTTTATTACATTTTCGTTACTGAAATCTCAACCTGCTTAAACGGTATTTCAATTCCTTCCTCATCAAATGCCATCTTAATATTTTCTGTTAGGCGCCACTTTGCATTCCAATATTCTGATGATGAAACCCACACATGAAGTCCTAAATTTACGGAGCTTTCGGCAAGCTCTGACACAAATACATTGACGGGATTTTCCGGATCTCTTGCAGGATCATTTTCTCCCAGACGGATCAGTACTTCCTTTGCCTTTTTTAAATCGGACTTATATCCGATTCCCACAGATAACTCAAGACGCCTCTTTCCCGTTGCTGTTACATTGACAATACTACTGTCTATCAGCGTACCATTTGGAATCACAATAAGACGATTATCTGCTGTAATTAATTCTGTATATACCAGACCGATTTCCTTTACTGTGCCTTCTGTATTTCCCTGCACAATGTAGTCACCAATGACAAACGGCTTCATCAGTAAAATCAACACGCCTCCTGCAAAGTTAGAAAGGCTTCCCTGAAGCGCAAGACCAACTGCAACACCAGCAGATGCTACAAGTGCAGTCAGCGATGTTGCCGTCAGTCCTACCGTCTGAAGCAATATGCCCAACATGCAAATATAACCAAGTGCATTGATCACGTTGCAAAAGAAGCGGCGCACAGTCACCTCCATGCCATGACGTTTTAATGCCTGATCGCATAAGCTTACTATCTTTTTAATCAGCTTTCTGCCGCCAAAAAAGATCACTAATACTAATGCAATGCGAAGCAAATAGTCACATACAACCGGCACATACCTCTCAAACATTTCTTTCCATGAAATCTGGCTTAGCTTTTCCACCTTATCGCCAAGCTCATTCGCCAGAAATTCCATACTTTCAGGCTCTGTTTCCTCAACTGCTGCAGTTGCTAAATCCTGAGTTAAAATTGAGCTTAAATCGTTGAACCAATTAAAACTTTTCATTGTTTTCTCCTTTCCTGCTGCTAACAAAAATATATCATATACTTCACCAAAATGCCAACATCCTTAATTAAACTTATATGTTGAAGAAAAAGTGCTGACATATTAAAGATTGCAGACTACAACTATGCTGAGCGACTCTATAATAAACAGCACTCCGATCATCCAGACTGGGGCATCTATGGAAGTGAGCGAGCCAGTGTGACGTATGCTCGTACATCGCTGTCGGTAATGTAATCTCCGAATAAAAATCGGTTTGTTTCCAGACATTTATCCAATTTGTCAAGTGATTCATAAAAATCTTCATAAGCTTCATCATATGCCTCCAGTGACTGACAAAATGCCATGCGATAGTGACTGTTGTTGATGTGTGGAAACAGCCAGTCGTTAAACTCATCAATCTCTACTAATGTTTCATTTGGTCTTGGATCAACTCCAACCTCTTTTGCAAGTTCATCTGTATATACAGTATATTCTTCCTTCTTTGCTTCCTCTGGTGCAAAACTGCAGCATTCACTCATTGTGTTTTCCTCCTCGGCTTATGCCTGACTGTCAGTTTCTCTAACATTTTTACGCTTTGTTTATGTTTTGTCTGCAATAAGTAATTTCTATATCAACAAAGGAAGAAGCGTCAGAGAAATTGTTTTAATACAATTTTCCTGACGCTTTAAAATTAATTTGATTTCCAAATCCAAGTGTTCTTTTTTACTTCCAAGCCACAGGGACAGTAAATGAGCCACCGTCCTCTTAGCTTACTTTTTAACTTATTCTATTCCCTTATTTTGCCACGGATTCTGTTACCTTTTCGTACTCTGCCTTTAATTCTGGATAAGAAGCATTTCCATACTCATCCAACTTTTCCATACCAATCTGCTTTGCTACATCTAACATCTCATTAAATGCAGCTTCACACGCTTCTTCTGAGTCGGCCATAAAAATATTCGTTTGCTGATTCGAACACATTTCATTTAATTTTGCCTGAATATTTGCTTCATCTGAATCTGTTTCAAAACGAATCATTCCAATGACTGGATTTACAACTGTATGTGAACTCAAATTTTTCCTATCCTCTGCTGTCTGAGAGTCTGAATTTGCCTCTGCAATACTCGTAACGATGTTATTGTGTACCAACCATCCCCAATATTTTAATCCTCTTGGTTGCAGCACGCTATTATCTCCCTGAAAATCATAGTTGAAAACAGGATATCCATCCCCATCTAATGTATAGTCCTCGCCTTCAATTCCCCACATCAGGAGTTTCATTCCTTCATCACTGTACGCATATGCCAAGGTTTTATATGCAGCTTCCACATTCTTACAAGATTTTGTAATATACAATCCACGACCACCACATCCAGTATTGAACTGCTTACAATCATCACTCAATTCATTAGTTACCAAACTAAATGTAAAATCATCTCCATTTGTAGCAATTGCAGTATTATAATTATCAGCATGATTATCATAGCCAAAATTTGCAAATGCTTTTCCGCCTACACATACCTCTTTGGTCTCATCTTCAGACTGATATGCAAAATTTTCTGCTGAAATATATCCATTTCTATACCACTCATTTACTTTCTTATAGTAGTCCAGTAGTCCATCCTGCTCTAACCACCACTGAAGTGTTCCATCGTCTGCTTCTACATATCCACTTCCTGCCAATCCCATCTGTTGAAGCAACCAATTAAATTTATGAGCGCAATTAAAAGCACATGTTGTCATATCTGGATACGCTTCTTTGACTGCTGCAAATGCATTGTCCAAGTCATCAAGTGTTTCAAACTTTAATTCCAACTCATCCGCAATGTCCTGTCTATACATGAATCCTGGTCCTTCTACCAAAATCTTATCCCATTTTGCATACTCATAATCTGGTGAAAAACCACAACCTATTGTATAAAAATGGCCATCAACTGCCGTATTTACAAAACGATATGTTTCATCTGGCTCAAATGTATACTGAGGATACTCGTCAATTAACTCATCCAATGGATAGCAAACTGATTCATCTGCCAAATACTGGTAACGATTTGAACAAATAATATCTGGCATATCTCCACCTGATACCATTAATGCCAATTGATTGCCATCAGCTGCACGAATCACCTCAATATCTGCACCTACTCTTGAGGCAAACTCTTCTGGAACCGCACCTTCCCATTTTTCATATGGCCACCACGTTTCATCCACAAAAATTGTTAATTTTGGCGTTTCTTCTGCTTTCACCGTCACTTGTCCTGCAAGCGGTACCGCCATCACTGCTGTCATTGCTAATGCTGTCATCTTTCTCTTCATTTCTTTGTCCTCCTTTTATTTTAGGTTTTATTCCTTTACCGCACCAATCATCATTCCTTGCACAAAATATTTCTGCAAAAATGGATATACACACATGATTGGAAGCATTGAAACCACCATAGCAGTTGCCTGAACTGTAAATGTAGTTGCTGTATTTGCCTGCGACATCTGCCCTGCTGCATCTGTGTTTGCAGTAGTCGCTAATGTCTGATTGATCGTTGTCATCATCTTATAAGATAATGTTCTTAAATTATTATCACGTACATAATAAGCTGAATCCAACCAACTGTTCCACTGTCCTACTGCACTAAAAAGTGCCAACGTTGCAAGAAACGGTTTTGATACTGGAAGAACTATTTTTGACAAGACGCGAAGTTCTGACGCACCATCCATTCTCGCTGATTCCAATATTGATTCTGGAATAGAGCTAAAAAAATTAATTCCTGTCATAACAAAAAATCCATTTATCATTCCTGGAATGATATACACGAAGAATGTATTTAGTAAATGTAATTCTTTCAGAAGAATATAATATGGTATCAATCCACCTGAAAAATACATCGTAAAAACCACCAAAAAACGGTAAACATTTTTAAACATCAAATTTTTTCTAGATAATGCATAACTAAACATACTTGTAAAGGCTACACATAATAGAGTTCCTATAATGGTCTTTGCAACCGATACACTAAATGCATGTGTCCACTCTGCATCACTTAAAAACAGCTGATAATTTGCCAATGTAAATTTTCTTGGAAATAGATAAACACCGCCTTTCATCAAATCCATTCCATCATTTAATGAACAAATAATAGTATAATAAAATGGATACACTGTTATGATTCCTACGATTGTCAATAAAATATACACGACAATATCTACAATTTTGTCCTCTGTTAATTTTTTCTTCATATGCCTTGTCCTCCTATTAGAACAGTCCATCTCCCGTTATTTTCTTTACTATTGTATTGCTGATGAGAATTAAAACAATAGAAGTCATTGATTGAACTAGATCCACAGCTGTTGCATAGGAAAAACGCCCCTGCGCCATTCCCATTTTAAACGCATATGTTTGAATAATTTCGGACTTAGCATTATTTACAGTATTTCCCATCAAAAATGACTGTTCAAAATTGGAACCTACCATTCCTCCTCCAAGAAAGCTCCCTATTGATAAGATTAACACTGTTATAATGGATCCCTTAATTCCTGGAAGTGTAATATGCCATATTCTTTTTAATCGCCCTGCTCCATCAATACTTGCTGCTTCATAAAGTGTTTTGTCAATGCCCGATATCGCTGCCAAAAAGATAATCGCCCACCATCCCGAACTTTTCCAAATAGATAGTACCACTGATGTTCCCCAGAACATATTCGGATCTGTTAAAAATGGAATCCCACTATCAATAATTCCCATATGTACTAACAATTGATTAATAGCACCTTTTCCCTGTGACAAAAGCGCTGTGCTGATTCCATAAACAAGAACCCACGATACAAAATTAGGCAAATAGCTTGCAGTTTGAATCACACGCTTAAATTTCTCATTTCTACATTCAGAAATAAGAATCGCTAAAATAATTGGTACTGGAAATGCAAAAATCATTTTTAGCGAGCTCAAAACAATCGTATTTCTCAGCAATTCCCAGAATCGATAATCTGAAAAGAATTCTTTGAAATACTTCAATCCGACCCATTCGCTAGTAAAAATTCCCGATATTCCTGCTGTAATCTTATAAGATTTGAAAGCAAGAATGATTCCAAACATTGGAATAATAGAAAATATAATCAAATATGCAACTCCAGCTAATGCAAAAAACTGAAGTTCCTTCTGACGCCTAAATTTCACAAACTTCTTTTTCCAACTCTCTGAACGTGTCATTTTTTTCCTCCCTTATTTTTTAATTTCTCTTTTTTCTTTTATTATAGCCTCTTTTTTTTCCTGAATAGAGAAGATTTTTTTGTTTTTCTTTTTATTTTTTCTTTACCTACGATAGCAAATCAACTAATTTTATATTTATCTACGTTTTCTTTCATTTTTTAATTTTTACTTTCATCTTTTCCAATAATTCTTTCCAAAAAAAGTTAACAATCCAAAATATTTTCACATATGATTTTTTTTGCCTTACTTTCATTTTATTTTTATTTATACTATAATAATATTCAAACACGATCCCTAATAAATCTCCAAAGGAGGGTCTTTTTATGTTACAAAAGCAGAAAAAACTATTGCCACGTGTTATTTGCTGCTACTTTCTTGCGGTCTTCATTCCTATTGTTCTTTTAAGCTTTATGATATACCATTACTTTTCTGACCAGCGCATTAAAGAATACACCACCGACCGTTTCACTTCGCTTTTAATGGAACAAAATTCGTTGGAAAATGAACTGGATATTGTTCAGCAATATTCTTCACAGCTTCAGTCTGATTACGAGCTAAGACTACTACTTCACGGCATCTATACTTCAAATTCAAAAGTAGTTCGTGCCTATAATACACAAATTTATTCTTTGCTCAGCAATATTCGACTTCACAATCCAAATATTCGCGATATCTCCATTTATACAGAAAACGAAATTGCTGCCAACCTTCTAAAGGAATTTTATCCATTGAGTGCCCAGCCTTTTTTCGAAAACCCTGATCCACTTCTGTTAAATGGTACATGGCGTATAGAATACACTGATGGTCTTCCGTCTCCTGTATTTTATATTGGTTTCTCAAACCCTCCTATGAAGAAATATTGTGGTATCCTGCGCATTGCCTTTGACACGCAGATATTTGAACAGTATGCCAACCGTTTTCCAGACTCTCATATTTATGTTTATCTAAATCAATGTTTAATTTATCAGACCGAGCAAGGAAAACCCTCTACTAATTTACATCAATATATTGATTCTTCCACTCACCTGGACACACCAATGATCTCCTTAAATGAAAAAGATCATAACGTCGTCAGTATTTTTTCTCTCTACAATGGAAGTTTTTATATTATGAAAGTAGCTCCGGAAAGTGAAACACTATTTTCCTACAAACCATTTATATTAAGTCTACTATTTGCTGGATTTCTGCTCATTTTTGCAAGCATTGCTGTTTTTCTTATTCTATTTCGAGCTATGCATAACATTGTCAAACTTAGTGATCATATGAAACAGCAGGATAAGCCTCGATTAACTCCGTATACTGGTGAAATTACCTCCGATGAAACTGGTGATCTTGCAATTTCATTTAATCAGATGGTACAGCATATTAATGAACTCTCGGACAGTCTTTTAAATAGCGAAATTCAATTAAAAAATGCGCAAATTGAGTCTCTGCAATCTCAGCTAAATCCTCATTTCTTCTACGGGACTTTGGAAAGCATTCGCATGATTGCTGAGATCAACCACCAAGAGTTGATTTCGGATATTGCCTTTTCCTTTGCGAATTTAATGCGCTATTCTCTATCTAGAGAATATTTGGTTCCTATTGAGCGAGAATTGGATGTTATCCGTCAATATCTATCCATTCAAGAAAAACGCCTTGGAAACCGCTTTGATGTCACTTGGGATATTCCCGATTTGACTGACAAATGGCGTTGTCCAAAATTTTCTATTTTTAATATGATAGAAAATGTTTTTTCACACAACGTCAGTAAATGCAAGGATTTTATTCATATTCATATTATTATTGTACGCAATGATCTTGATATGACCATTACAGTAAAAAATACAGGTCCGGGCATTTCACCTGAACGCTTAAAGCAGCTTCAATATCTATTGGCTCATCCAAAAGAACGAGCCACAATGACGAGCGAGAATAACGGTCGCAGCATTTTTAACACGAGTGATCGTCTAAAAATCTTTTATGGAGACGGCTATTACTTTTCCATTGAAAGTGAACCTGGAAAAGAAACTACTTGTAGCATCCGAATCCATCGCTGATTCACCTTAAAAAGTGAAACTAAAAGCTTCTATTACTACAAAAAGGAGGAAACTATGGCATTAAATGTTTTACTTGTCGACGATGAATATCTTGTTTTAAAGGGACTAGAAATTATTCTTTCTGAGCAGACAGAGACATCCGTAAAAATTGTAACCGCTATGGATGTAGAAGATGCTTTAAATAAATTAACCTCATTTCGCCCTGATGTCATCATCACTGATATTAATATGCCTGAGTCTAATGGTTTTGAGCTTATCAAACAAGCTCAGCAAAATTTCCCACACTGCAGATTCATCATATGCAGTGGATATGATGAACAGTCCTATCTCAAACAGGCTCTGCACCTGCATGTAGATGATTATTTACTCAAACCAATTGATAAATCTCTTTTAATTCATCGTTTAAAGGAACTCGAAGTTGAGAAAGAAAGAAATATTTCACATGTACTTATGCGTATTCAACTTCTTTTGCTAAACGGAAACAGCTACTCTGATGACGTTGTTCCCGCAAAAGATTTAGAATATATTTTTCCCAATTCTGCGTTTTGCTTATGTGCGATCAACAATACCCATACAGACCCACTTCAACTAAAGCAACAACTAACACGATACTTTGATACAATTTACACATTTTCTCTTAATTCACGAACTCTTTTTCTGCTGAATTACTCAAAAAAAATTCACTCGGAAGAAGTATATACTATTTTAGAAACTATTTTTAAGACCATCCCGTGGGGACACTCTTATTTTCTTTCCACCGCTGGAAAAGCAAATGCAATCAACTCGATCGCGGTTCACTATCAGGAAGCTCTATGTGAAATGATACTATCTCAATCTCCTGCCAGCAAAACAGAAGACTACTCACCCCTCTTACAAATCATTGCCAAGCGCACACTACTTCCTGCAATTCGTGTTATCACCTTTGAGGAAAATATTGAAGATTACATTCAAGAACTTTACAATGCGCTTCCAGCTAATTTGTATTATCCTCTTATTTTTACAGAAATTTTTTCTGCATACACCTTTGTATCCGATATCAATCTTCCTATTGATCGAATCCATAGGCAGTATCCGACGCCATCAGATAACACAATTACGCAAAAATCACTAATTCAATTTGTAAAAAAGCTGTTAGATTTCTGGCACAATTCATTCTCTCAAACGGAACAAGAAAGCTGTTCTTCCAAGGTAGCCGCTGCTTGCAGATATATTAAACTCCACTATCAGCAAGATATTTCCCTTGATAAGCTTGCCGAAATCTTAACGATCAATGCCAGCTATCTTAGCTATATTTTCAAAAAAGAAACTGGATCCACCATTGTTCAGTATCTTACAAATGTTAGAATGGAACAAGCGTGCGAGCTTCTATGCCATCGTCCTGATCTTACTATGGAAGAAATTGCACTTCAAACTGGCTATAACTCTACAACCTATTTTCATAAGATTTTTCGTTCAAAATTTGGCGTTAGTCCACGGCAATGGCAACAAACAATGTCCGAAAAATAAAATTGAAAAGTAGAACACCTAGACGATTGCTTTATTCATCGCAACCATCAAGGTGTTCATTTATCTAACATTACTTACAAGTCCTTGTTTGCATTTAATTATTCTCATCCAATTATTCGAAGGTTCTCTTTTTTTAAGAAAGTTCCTTCTGGACCAATCAATTTCTGTTCCCTCTGATTCCATTTGTATGTTTCCAGCTTATAGGATCCATTTTCATATTCATAGCCATCACCATCATCACTATAGAATTCATATGAGCAATCCTTTCCATTATATACAAAAAAAGTAAGCTCATTCGATGCCACAACCTCTTCTACACTCTGCGCTGGCTTTGCAATTGGAAGAATACTTCCTTCCTTTACAAAAAGAGGAATTTTCTCGATCGGTGCCTCTTCCTCAATCCACTGACCGCCCTCATAATACTTGTTCGTCCAGAAATTATACCAACCACATCCCTCTGGAAGATAAACAGCACGATAGCAATACGGATTTAGTATCTTTTTAGTACCATTTTCGTTCTTTTGGTAATACATTGGCCTTGTCACTGGACACACCATCAGACTCTCTCCAAACAAATATTGATTCGAAATATGAAGTGCTTGCTGATCCTTTGGAAAGTCAAATGCAAGCATGCGAATCATTGATGAATCATACAGCCATACTTTTCCAGCAGTTGAATATATATAAGGAAGAAGTTTATAGCGAAGCGCATTCATCCGAAGTAATGCCTGATAAAACATACCTCCCTCTCCATCAAATTTCCAAAGCTCTCTTCTGCAATCCGTTCCATGTCCTCTAAATATTGGAAGAAAACAACACCACTGGTACCAGCGTGTATACAATTCCAGATAAGCCGGATCATTCGTTGTATCGTCGTACTTCCCGTCCCAATACCAAGAATCGCCATCCTTCACAAAGAAAGCACCAATGTCTGCCGTCCAGTACGGAAGTCCACTTGCACAGAAATTAAGCCCTGCTGAGATCTGATTGCGAAATGTCTTCCAACTCGCAGAGGTGTCTCCAGACCACATAACCGTGCCATACTGCTGCTGCCCCGTCCATGCACTTCTCGTTAGATTAAAGACTCGCTTATTGGATCCATCCTTTTTCTGCTCTGCTCTCTGCCCTTCATAAATTGCCCTTGCATGGTACAAAGCATAGTCGTTTGTATGCGCTTCTCCTAGAAACTCACCTGCTGTCTTTTTGTATTCCTCATACTGACTTGCAGGCTCCTGACGCTCCACATGACTCCACTCTGGTGTAAACGGTTCGCTTGAATCACACCACCAAGCATCCACTCCATACCGATACAAGCCTCTTTTCACCTGCTCCCAATAGCATTTGCGAGCCTGTTCATTTCTTGCATCATAGATATTGGAAAACGGAAGAAGAAAGCCCTTCTCTTTCATTTCTTTATAATTTTCGCACTTTTCATCCATATTTGGCCAGATTGAAATCATAAAGTGAACATCCTCATCATGAAGCGTCTGAATCATGCCTGCTGGATCAGGGAAACGACTCGCATCAAAGCTTTTTTGTCCCCACATGTCGTCCTCCCAGGAACACCAATCAAGCACAATGCCATCTAATCCAATTCCACGTCTGCGGTATTCTGCAGCGACCTGACAGATTTCCTCCTGTGTCTCATAACGCTCTTGTGACTGAAGATAGCCAAATGCCCACCTTGGAAGCATAGAAGCCTTTCCTGTCAACTTGCGATATCCTCCCACAACGCCATCCATCCCATCTCCGTTGATAAAATAGAAATCCAACTTCGGATCTGACTCAGTATACATATAGGAACCGTTCTCTGTATCACTAAAAACCATGTTTCCAGATGTGTTCATCAAAATGCCATAGCCAAAACTTGACATCAAAAGCGGAATCGCAATCTTTCGATTTGCCTGATGGAGATATACCATATGACCACGAAGATTAAGAATTCCCTCCTCATGTTGACCAAGACCATATAGTGCCTCATCTTGCTGCCAGTCAAAATGCATTCTTGTGTGATACAATGTCTGATCTGGCTCACGCACAGCATCTTTCACAAAACGTTTCAAGCCATCTGCTGTCTGAACTTGCTCAATTTTTCCAGCCCGCACAACACGGTAAGACTGAAAAGCCTCCATCGTTCTACTGTTCTTATCTCGTTCCTTTAAAAGGAGTTCCCCATTGGGTTTGTAATACGAAATGGAAGCCGCCTGACGATCGATTCTGATTGTAAGATTTGAAAGGATTACGCTTATGCTTTCACTATCCTCCTTCAACTCCCACTGGACAGAATTCATCTGATTGCTCCTCTTAATGGAATCTCCTTGTGTCAATTCTTGTTCCTTTTTCTGTGTATCTGCCTTTGTGCAAATCACTCTCACTGCACTCTCAGATATGGGAATAAACTGAATCTGCTCGGCTTTAGATCTTAGAACAACCGATTTGTCAGTTCTCTTAACATCCGTAATTTGTGTACTCGCCCTATGTTTTGCTACTAGCATATTGTCACCTCTTTTTTGTTTTTGCAGAGAATTTTTTAATTTTCCCGTATTAAACTTTGTCACTGCTGTTTCCATTTTTACATAAACTGAATCTTTTTACAATGTCCTATTTTAATTGTTCTATGGAATATTTTGATTTTTATTTGTAGCAAAAAAGTTACTATCGAGTATATGGATATGGATTTGGAGAGCAAACTTCTGTTATAATTGAAATCAGCAGCCGCTCCCCAATTGAGAAAAATACGATCCATGTTCGCACCCAAAATGGAACCTATGCGACTTAAAATTTGGCTTATCTCTCTAGCAAAAAGCGCATTCTTTCAGTCTCTGTACTTCCACCTGCTGCGCCATCTTTTGTAAAATTCATTTCATAGCGATCTGAATCACAGTATGGCTTCCACTCTGGAAGCTTATTTTCATTATAATCATTTCCATTTGGATTGCCAGTTTTTATAAAGTTGACAAAATAGCTGCTGATCTGACGCGCCAGATCATAGTGATGACCGTCAAATGGTCGCCAACATTTGGCAAGTGTCTCAAAGAAGAACCATAAATCACACGAGTGGAATGTGCCTGCATTGTCCCATCCTGGAATATCAGCATCAAAACGATAATAATAGCTGTTTTGATTACAGCCTGTAGCTTTTCTTGATAAAAATGCTCGCTTTACGCTGTACTCAATTCCACTGACAGGCGAAAATCCCTCTGGTGTCTGCTTTTTATTTTCTTCAAATGACAAAAACTGATCTGCCTTATCTTTAAAAAGTTCTTCTACCTTTTTCAAAAGCTGTTCGTCGTCCTTAGCTTCAATATGATTTAAGAACTCATCTGATGTGTTTCCTGCCATAAGAGGCACTAAAAGGCTTCTTCCTTCAAGCATCTTTTTGTATGGGTCTTCCTTGCAGAATACACCGTCACGCACAGTATACATACGCGGATGATCCTTAGCAAAATCAGAATACTTATCACGAATCTCAAATGCATCAAGTGCTCTTGCTTCCTCCAAGGTTTTTACGCCAAGAAATTCAAAAAAGTCTTTTCCAATCTGCTCTGCCGTAGCTAAAGGTGTCGGTGTGCCAAAACGTGTCTTTTCATAAGGACTTCCAATCATACCGCTCATCACAAGCGCACCGGAAATTTTTCCTTCATTTTCTTCACATGCGAGCTGCGACATTACACTTGCACCGCCTGCCGACTGCCCGGCAATTGTAATCTTATTTGGATCACCTCCGAAATTAGCAATATTTCTGACAACCCACTCAAGACCTGCCTTCTGATCAAGGCTTCCGAAATTGGACGGTGCTTCTGGCTGCTCTTTTGTCAACTGAGGATGTGACAAAAAGCCAAATACATTCACACGATAATTGACGGTGACAACAACAACTCCCTGTCTTGCAAGGCGCTCCCCGTCAAACTCCATCTCCCTTGTATAGCCCCATTGATAGCCGCCTCCAAAATACCAAACAAGAACTGGACGTCTATCATCCACGCTTTTTGCTCCTGTCCAGATATTTAGATACAGACAATCCTCATCCATAGGCACATCCTGGTCAACATGCCACTCTCTATTGTATAGAGAATCACCTATGCCTGGCGTATCCTGCACAGAAATCGGTGCAAAGCGTGCACAATCCTTTATTCCTTCCCAATTCTCACACGGCTGAGGTGCGCGCCAGCGATTCTTCCCTGTAGGCGGTGCAGCAAACGGAACACCGCGAAAAGCTGTGATACGCGGATCGGTTGCCTCAATACCGCGCACCAGACCATTTTCTGTTTTTGTTTGTCGAATCATTGATCTTCTCCTCTCTAAAACGCTATGATGATTATAACGCTCTTTCACAGAAAGTACTAGTGCTCCAGATAAAAGCCCTTCAGTGAACCCTTTCCTTCTCCCTTAAATGTAAAATAAAGTGCCTGCACACCATCTGGCATTTCAACTGGTGTACTATAATGTTTCCATACATTCGTGTACTCTACTGGAATCTGTGCTAGCACTTTGCCATCCCATGCAGTTTTTACTTCAAAGCTTCCCTTTATATAACCACGAACATCAATCGAAATTTGATGAATGTTCTTCATATCAAAATATTTGAAGCCAACTGTTGTACCATCCACAATTGCACCAAGATATGCCGGATCCTCATCACCATCTCTTCCATCCTGCATGATCTTAGGAAAACGTTCATCTACATAAATAGAAGGCTCATTTGTAAATAAATTGCATGCCAAATACGCTGGATAATAACCCTCTCCAACTAGTGGTCCGCCATTTAATCCACATGAAGTAATCTCTGCCTGGAAAATACTGCCATCTTCACCAAATGTCAGGCGCTCTGCGCATCCCTGTCTGCTGTACCACGTACCATTTGTATGTCTGTGATAGAAAATATACCAGTCATCTCCAATCTGGACCATACTTCCATGATTGTTTGCACCATATGCAGTTGGCATATCTGCCGGCTTATATGTATCAATATGAAGGTCACAGTTACTTACAATCACGCCGCCATACTTAAAGCCGCCCGTAGGCTCCTTGCTCGTCGCATAGCAAAGCTCATGCATAACCTCAGACGAATAAATAAAGTAATATGTGTCGCCTCTCTTTCTAATAGACGGAGCCTCAAAAAATGCGTGACCCTCATATGGCGTATCCTTGCTGTACTCACTTCCCGGCACAATAATTTTCGGTGCTGTCTTCACAGTCAGCATATCTTTATCAAGGATTGTCACCATCGCGCCGCTTCTCGACTTATCCCCAATTCCGCAAAAACCTGTGTACAGATAAGTCTGATCTTTCTCTGTGATTACACCTGGATCAAACTGTGGCTCATCCGTTTCTTTTTCACCAAGACGCGTGCCATCTGAATAATGAACATATCCTAAAAATTCATATTTTCCTGCTGGTGTATCACAAACTGCAACTGATACAACCGGAAGCTTATCAAGCACGTAGAATAAATAATATCTTCCATCTGGTCCAACTGTGACATCAGGTGCGTATAGACACATCGTTCCATCTGGATTTTCCGGATCCTGTGTCTTTTTATAAATCACGCCCTCATATCGCCAATTTCCCAAATCATCTACTGGAGCAGACCAGCATACATAATCACCCATACAAAATACATATCCATTGTAAAAATCGTGCGATCCGTAAACATACACACGTCCATTAAATACATAAGGTTCTCCATCTGGAATATATTCCCATGACGGAAGATACGGATTAAATGCCTGTTTTTTCATACTGTAATACCAACCTTTCTTAATTTTATTTCTTGCAAATTGGCGTTATCTTAATATACACGCACCGTCACTACTGAGCATGCCGGTACCACAAACTTCACACCGCGCTGTGTCAGCTGCACATCAAGCGGCTTCTCATATAAAACCGGTTCTTTTCCAAACTCGTTGTAATCATTTAATCCGCCGTGAAGAATAAAGCCCTCTGCCTTTTTAGGTGTCTCCTCCATCAAAACAGCTTCGATAGTCTCCTCACCATCAAGTGATGTATTGACAAGTGTTATAGTAATTACGCCATCTTTATCCTGTGATACTGACTGCTGAATGTTATCCATCTGATACTTATCATTTCCTACCTTCTTTGTCTCAGACAGGCAACTCTCAAGAAGCTCGGCTCCCTGATGGAAACGATACATATGGAACACATGGTAGGTCGGTGTAAGAATCATTTCTGGTCCATCTGTTAAAATAACTGACTGAAGCACGTTTACAATCTGTGCGATACATCCCATCTTCACACGATCACAATGGCGATTGAAAATATTAAATGTAGCTCCTGCTACAAGTGCATCTCTCATTGTGCTTTGTTGGAACAAAAATCCCGGATTTGTTCCCGGCTCTACATCATGCCAGCAGCCCCATTCATCCACCATCATACCGATTTTTTTATCTGGGTCATACTGATCCATAATTGCACCATGTCTGTAAATCAACTCATCCATGCCGAGCGCACGATTCATTGTGTACCAGTAATCATCTTCTGAAAAGTCTGTCGCACTTCCCTTATGTGGTCCCTTTTCTGCGCCGCAATAATAATGAACAGACAGACCATCCATCATGCCATGTACTTCTTTTGGTGCCGGCTCTGCAAAACATTCGCGAAGCACCACCTCTGTCCACTTATAATCATCAGCATTCGCACCGCCACAGATACGAAAGATCGGTGCATTGCTGTCATATGTTCTCACATATGTCTGATAACGGCGATAAAGATCAGCATAGTAAGCAGGTGTCATATTTCCGCCGCATCCCCAGTTTTCATTTCCAACACCAAAATAGTCCACTCTCCACGGCTTTTCTCTGCCATTTTTCTTTCTGAGATCTGCCATCGGTGACACACCATCTAATGTCATATATTCAACCCACTCGCTCATCTCACGCACACTGCCGCTTCCAACATTTCCGTTGACATATGTTTTGCAGCCAAGCTGATCGCACAGTTCAAAATATTCATGTGTTCCAAAGCTATTATCCTCAGTCACACCGCCCCAGTTGGTATTGATCATTTGCTTTCTGCTTTCCTTAGGACCAACACCATCCATCCAATGATACTCATCAGCAAAACAGCCGCCCGGCCAGCGAAGTACAGGAACCTTAATTTTCTTTAAAGCCTCAACCACATCTGTTCTCATACCATTTTTATTTGGAATTGGCGAATCCTCTCCCACATAAATTCCCTCATAAATACAGCGGCCTAAATGCTCACTGAAATGCCCGTAAATCTCCGGCTCAATATGACCTTTTCTATTTTTTTCGTTAATATAAAGCTTCATATTATTTTTTTCTCCTTTTCTTATAGAAATGGCGGAGAATAGCAGTTTTGCCTTTCCCCGCCAGATCATCCATGCTGTGTCTGTCTTTTCCTTTTTTCTTTTTCCCCTTTGACCTCAGATCACTTTATATATGCAGCCCAGAACAACTCATTTTCATTTACTCTGCTACTGCTGCCTCTCTTGCATCTACTACTGCCTGATACTTATCTGTATCAAACTCAACAAGCTGGTCCCATCCAAGACCTTCAAGTGTAACACACATTTCATCCCACATCTGATCAAATTCAGCATCATCTGATGCAAAGATTGCCTGCCAGGATGTTGCCTTGACCTGATCGCCACACTGACTTCTGATCAGCGCGATATCGGTTGTATCAATTGGAAGTACAAGGTTTACATTCGGAACAATATTAAGCATTCCATTTTCCTCCAGATATGAAACTTCAGTTTCAGAACCAAACTTCTCACTCCACTCTTTGTTTGTTGCTGTGTTATTTTTTTCAAGGAAGGATGCCCAGTAATCACTTCCAAATGTCTCTCCTGTTTCTGGATTCATCTCAATACTTGCAACAAGCCACTGATTTATCTGGTTATTTCCATCAGTCCAGGAACCGCCGCCAAGTTCTTCTGGTACCTGAGGATCATCTGCAAATCTTGTCATACCAGCATCTGTCAGTGTATATGTACCATCATCATTTACAGTATAAATAAAGCCTTCCTGACCAATATGCTGCATAGTCAGACCTTCTGGTGAGCAAAGCCAATCCATAAATTCAAGGATACGCGCCTTATCTTCATCTGACACGTTAGAACCAACTGCCCATGCACGGCCATCGCCATAGTAGGTATCTGATGCCTGATAAATATTCAGATCTTCTAGCGGAATACCACGATAATTCTGACGAGCCTCGCCCTTAGCTGGTGAATTCCAGAAACCATACTGCCAGTTGTACCAGAACAGATGAACTCTTCCCTGACGCATCTTGTCACATGCTGCATTCCAGTCCTGTGTAGCGGAATCTGGGTCAACCAGTCCCATCTGATTTGCCTTATATAAGAACTTTAACATCTTATAGTAAGCGCCGTCTTTATCAGTTAATGGTGTGATGGAATTATCTGTTCCCAGTAAAATAGAACCATTTACTTCCTGACCATACCACTTTGTAAGCTGATTTACATTCTCAATACTTGTGCCATCCCAATCTGGCCATAAGCTCAGTGCATATGTCTTATCTCCAGCCTCATTTGTCGGATAAGCATCCTGAATCTTCTTTAAGGTATCTAACAGATCGTCAAGATTTTTCATCTCTGGTGCGCCAACTTCTACATAATGATCCCACTCAAGTCTTGGCATTACAGCTACAGTATCTTCCTTGTACTCAGTCGGTCCATTGGAGTTCATCTCTGCCGGAATTGCATAAACGCCTTCCGTTCCGATTACTTCATTTATCGAATCATTAAACAGACTAATCTGCTCTTCATATTTCATGAGATTCTCATAATTTGGAAGATCCTCGCTGATATCTGCGATCAGACCTACATCAACACAATCCTGCATATCTGCATTATCCAGAATAATAATATCACCCAGATCACCAGATGCACATCGTGTCTGGTAAAGAGATGCTGCATCACCAGATACCTGCGGCGCAACGATGTTTAACTCGATGTTGAAACGATCCTTGATTTCCTTTGCGTACCATCCAGTCTGCATACCCTGATAGTTTGCTGCCACATCGTAAACTTCGATTGTCAGGGGTTCATCATGATTCACTTCTGGTGCTGCCCACGCATTCATTGGAAGTGCGCCTGCTGCCATCATCGCTGCCATTGCCATGCTTGCTACATTTTTCTTTTTCATAGTAAAATCCTCCTTTTTGATTTTCTTTGATTTTTACTTTAATCTTTCTTTATTTCCTATTACTTTAATTTTTCCTTTTGACCCTTTAGCCCTTAACTGCTCCTACCATAATACCCTTTACAAAATATCGCTGGAAAATCGGGTATACAAACATGATTGGTGCAACAACCAAAATCGTAACAGTCATACGCACACTCGTCGCTGTCTGTGCTGTTGCGGAAGCAGCTGCCATAGCGCCTGAGCTTGCAGAACTGTTTGCCAGTGCCTTTAAGGAACTTGCCTGATTCAAATACTGATACAAAATAAACTGCAGCGGATACAGCTTCGTATCTGTCATTAAAAGAAGTGTATCCTGAAATGCATTCCACTGATTAACTGCTGAGAAAATAGCAACTGTTGCCATAATCGGCTTAATAACAGGAATCATAATCTTCAAAAATACTTTTATAGTTCCTGCACCATCAATCTCTGCTGCCTCCTGAAGTTCCTTTGGAACAGACTCCACAAACGTCTTTGTCAGGATAATGTTAAATGGAGAAACAATTGCCGGCAAAATATAACCAAGGAAGTTATTTGTAAGATGCATATTTTTCATTGTCAAAAACCATGGGATAATTCCTGCATTAAAGTACATCGTTGCAACTAAAAGTCTGTACCAGAACTTTTTGTGCCACATATCTTCCTGAGTAAACATATAACCTAAGAATGCTGATGCACCTACAGTACAAAATGTTCCGATTACTGTTCTTCCAAGAGAAATTTTTGCTGCCTGAAATAAACCGTCAATCTTTAGTGCGCTCACATAATTCTGAAAATGAATTCCTCTCGGCCAGAAAAGAATCACGCCTCTGGCGCTTAAATCATTTGCACTGATTGTATTGATAAAGATGTAGTAAAACGGATATATACAGACTAGCGCGCACAGGCTGAATATGATGTAACAGATAACACCGACCATACGGTCGCCGAAGCTTTCCTTCATCTTTGTCTTATGTTGATGAACTTGTTCCTTTTTCATCTAAGCTGCCCTCCGATCCAAGTTAGATAAAGCTCTCGCCACGTACCTTCTTCGAGAAGGTATTTGCACCTACAAGAAGAATTACACTGACTACACTCTTTAACATACTAATTGCAACAGATACGGAATAGCTTCCGCTTCCCATTGCGGTATTATATACGTAAAGATCAAGTACCTGAATGTACTGTTTGTTAAATGCGTTCTGAAATACGTAATACTGCTCCATTCCGTTGTTTAAGAAGTTTGCAATGTTAATCATCAGCAAAACAAAATAAGTCGGAATCAAACTTGGAATTGTAATATGACGAATCAGTTGCATACGGTTTGCACCGTCAACCTTTGCTGCCTGAAACAGCTCATCATCAATACCAGAAATTGCTGCTATGTACATAATTGCCGCCCAGCCAAGATTCTTCCAAGTCAGCCACAGCCACTGAGTAAACCAAACATGCTTTGTGGACTGTAAAAACAAAATTGGCTCTGTTGTAAATCCAAGCTTCATTAACAGTGTATTTGCCATACCTGTACTGTTAAACAAGCTGAATGCAACTGAATATACAAGAACCCAGCTGACGAAGTTTGGAAGCGTTGTAACAGTCTGGACAAACTTACGAAACTTCACGCATCGAATCTCATTTAAAAATACAGCAAACAGCATTGGAAGCCATGATGTACCAAGTGTTAACGCACTCATCGCAAATGTATTTTTTAATACCTGAACAATCTGCTTGATCTTAACATCGTTCTCAACCAGTGACTTAAACCATTTTAAGCCAACAAACTGCGCCTCAGAAAATGGCTTTGGCGGACGATAATCATAAAATGCGTAAATCCATCCGTATAACGGATAGTAACTAAATATAATTACCAATGCAATGAAAGGTGCTACATACAAAAACAACCGTATGGACTTCCATTTTTTTTTCGTCATCTTTTTCTTTTCCAACTGCTCCACTACCTTTCTTTTTTATTTGGTGTAACGTTTTTCTTTTGTTAATCTCATTATGTCACTTTGCAGGCATTTTGTCAATACCTAATTTGATTTTATTTTTATATTTGTCTATTTTGCATATTTATTTTTATATTTTTTATGTATTCAGCCTGTTTTTTTGTGTTGCTTTACCATTCTACTGTTTGTTTAACGTTACTCTTTTACATTTTGCAAAATACTAACTATTCCGATCCCAATTTACAAAATCATGCAAAAAAAAGAAGCAGCCTTACCGACTGCTCCTCTAATTTGTTTACCGTTTTTATTCTTACTCATTTCGCTTTGGAACTGACTCGCGTATTTTTATCTCACATGGAATTTTAATGTGCTTTACCGTATCACTATCAGCTCCATTATCATCACTGTCCTGCTTTTCTATCTTTTCAAACAACAGTCTTGCCGATTCTGTTCCAACCTCAAGAAGAGGAAGGCGGCTGCTTGTCATCTTGGGAATGTACCAATTTGCAACCTTCTCATTATCAAATCCAGTAACAGCAATATCCTTTCCCACTTCAAGTCCCATATCATGAATACAGTTATACACACCGCCTGCCATCCAGTCTGACATACAAAAAATCGCATCTACCCCAGCATTCACTAACTTAGCTGTCATCGTATATGCCTTTTCAGGCTCCCAATTTGCATCAAGAACCCATGACGGATTATACGGAATACCTGCTTCAAACAGTGCTCGCTGACAGCCAAGCAAACGGCGTTTTGCATGAATATTGTCAGCACGTCCGCTTATCACTCCAAGCTTTCTGTATCCTTGTGCTAAAATGTAGCTCACCATCTGATAGCCGCCTTCCTCATCGTCGATCTCAACAGAAGTCATACTTTCATCTGAGCAGCAATAAGCTAGTACAAGCGGCATGTCTGTTTTTTCTTCAAACAGATGTATCTCTCGCTCATGACCTGCTATATATATCAGTCCATCTGCCTTAATGCTTACAAGCTCCTTCATAGCTGGATCTAATACACTATGGATTAACGTTTCATCATTGTACCATTTATCTTGCCATCTTGAATACAGCCTAAGATTCTGCAGAAGGACACGATACTTTTTTTCCTCACAATATTTCATAATGCCTTCGACAATCTCCGGCGTCGTAAACTGCGCGAGATCCTCAGTGATAACACCAATTGTCTGAGTGCGCTGTCTGCGCAGCCCCTGCGCGAAGTAATTTGGATGATACCCAAGTTCCTCGATCGCTTCCATTACTTTTTTACGTGTCTCATCCCTGACCTTTTTGGGACTATTATTTACAATATTTGACACCGTTGTAACTGAAACACCGCAGTGCTGCGCAATTTCCTTTAAAGTAACCATTACGATTTCCTCCCGCTTTTGTTTTCCCTGTTGTTTCTTTATGTTAACACAGGAGCGAAATTTTATCAATCACCTTTTTTTACCTGCACACCTACTTCAAGAATCTTATCAAAGCGTGTTAAGAATGTAATTGTCGTTACAGTTGCTGCCAAAATATCGCTGATTGGCTCTGCTAAAAAGACAGCAAATACCTTGTCTGCCAAGAAGCACGGCAAAATAAATATAAGCGGAATCAACAGCACAATTTTTCTTAAGCAGGCCAAAAGCAGACTTACCTTCGCCTGGCCAAGTGCCATAAAGCTTTGCTGACAACTCACTTGAAAACCAATTGAGAATATACCCGCCATATAAATGTGAAGTGCCCATGAAGTGTAATCTACTAGGTTCGTATCTGATGTAAATAAACCTGCAAACAGCTGTGGTACAATCATCATGACTAGCCATCCGGCAATAGTAAATGCAGCGCACACAAAAAACTGAGTAAAGAAGGCCTTCTTTACGCGATCCTTGTTTCCGGCTCCGAAATTATAGCTTATGATTGGCTGACCTCCCTGACAGATACCCTGAAGAGGCATCGTAATAAGCTGATTCACACTTGTGATAATAGTCATCGCACCAACTGCCACATCACCGCCATAACGAGCAAGACTTGATGTAAAACTGATCGACAAAAGGCTCTCTGTGGAAATCATTACAAAGCTTGAAATACCAAGTGCAAGACACGGTCCAAACACCTTCGGGTCTAGCTTCATATTAGACAGCTTTAATTTCAGGATTGTCTTCTCTCCTGTCAAAAAACGAAGCACCCAGATGGCACCAACTGCCTGACTTAAAACAGTTGCTATTGCTGCACCGCGCACCCCCATATCAAACACAAAAATAAAAATCGGGTCAAGTATAACGTTAATGACTGCACCAATCAAAGTAGTCATCATGCTGATTTTAGAAAAGCCCTGTGTTGTGATAAAAAGATTCATTCCAAGAACAATCAGCACAAAAATACTTCCAAAAATATAAATTCGCGCGTACTCAACTGCATACGGCAGCGTCGCATCACTAGCTCCAAATAAAATAAGAAGCTTTGGTGCAAAAATAGAAAATAAAATGGTAAGTCCAACTGCAAAAATTAAAATCAATGAAAAGCAGTTTGCCATGATCTTCTCTGCCGTTTCATTGTCCTTCTTTCCCATGAATATTGCTGCTCTTGGTGCTCCGCCTGAACCAGACAGCATAGCAAACGCGTTTATCAGCATTAAAATTGGTGCAAACAAGCCAACACCAGTAAGCGCTGCCGCACCTATTCCCGGAATATGTCCGATATAAATTCTGTCTACAATGTTGTAAAGCAAATTGACAATCTGTGCGACAACAACCGGAATCGCAAGCTGTGCAAGAAGTTTTGGTATGCTTCCCTTTCCCAAATCCCGCGTTCTTGCCTGTGGTTTTGTTTTCTCTTCCATAATTTTTCTCCTTTTTTTCTTCCCCAAACTGTCGCTTTTTCTTTTTAACATTTTTTGTAACTATTCAGAACCCCATTCGCAAAATCGCATCTTCGATGCTTCTATTTTGCTCATGTGGTTACCTCGCCATA